>JAJYMD010000090.1 GCA_021787255.1 Actinomycetes bacterium
CAGCGGCATCTGCTGGACGTGCTCGAAGACCTTGGAGCGCATGTCGTAGATGAGGCCCTCGCCGATGATCGCCGCGACGCGCCGCTGGTAGAGCGAGAGGGCCGCTGTGAAGATGGCGACGCCTGCCGCGAGGAGCGCGAGATCGACGACGAGGCCGGCGTTCCTCCCCTCGATGCCGCGGTCGATGATCTCGCGCAGGATGAGCGGGTTCACCGCCCCGGCCACGGCGCCAAGGACCACCACCGGCACGAAGATCATGAGGATCTTGCGGTAGGGCAACGCGAAGCGGAGCATGCGCCGGGTGGTGCCCTTCTTCACCCGGTGCTCGAGCACCGAGCGGTCCTGGCGGAAGGAGCGCATCCCCATCCAGCCCGCGGCCATGCCGCCCGCGCCGCGCATCTCTCGGTCCCTCGCTCCTCTCGATCCCGCTGGCGGTCAGCCGGTCGACCCGGTCGGCCGGTCAGCGAACCAGTCCGGTCAGCCAACGAGCCCAGTCAGTCCCAACAGCCTGTCGGTCGGTGCCGGGGGCCGGTCCCAGGCTCGTGATCGGGCCAGCCTACCGGCGGCGCTCCGAGCGCCGTCTCGCAGCGCGCTCGTGCCCACGCTGCGGGTCCAGGCGTCAGGTCTGCTCGACAGGAGGCAGGGCGGGCCCGCCGGCGCCGAGCGCCGTGGGGTCCGCCGACGCGACCACCGACGCCTGGAGGCGGGCCCGGAGCCGAGCGAGGGCGACGAGCACTGGAAGGCCGAGCACTCCGATCATCACCGCGTTGCCCACGGCGCGGAACGTGTCGTAGACGAAGGACGTGAGGACGTAGAAGCGGGCGAAGTGGGCGAGCGCCTCCCCGAAAGGCATGCCCGCGCGGAACCCGAGCCCGGGGGAGCTCTGGTAGAAGGTCCAGTTCCACACGTCCATCGCCGCGCCGAAGCCGTACCCGGTGACGACGCCCACGACCGCGAGCACGACGGCGTCCCTTCGCGTCGGACGCCCGGTCCTCCTGCGGCCCGCGATGCCGGCGAGCGCCCCCACCCAGCCGACTGCGAAGAGCTGGTAGGGCAGCCAGGGGCCAAGGCCACCGGTCGCAAGGGCTGACACCACCATCGTGGTGGCCCCGAGAAGGAACCCGTACTCCGCGCCGAAGACGTAGCCGCCGCACAAGATGAGGAGGAAGATCGGGCTGAACCCCCCGATGCCGGTGACCACGACGGCACGAGCTGCAGCATCGATGGCCGAAAGGGCGGCGAGGAGCGCGAGGCGCCGGGTGTCGAGCCGGCCTGCTGCCAGCTCCACCGCCGCGAGCGCGGTGGCGGTGCCGACCCCGAAACCGGCCGCCGAGGCGGCCGCGGGTCGTCCTGCCCCGAGGAACGGCCAGAGGAACATCGCGGCGCCGACGAGCGAGGCGACGGGCAAGGCGGCGCGTGCGGGCCCTCTCACGGCAGGGTTCGGGGCACCGTCGGGCGGGCTCACGGCCCGACCCCGCGATCGCAAGCGAGCCTCGCGTCCTCGATCCGGACCACGCGACCGCAGAGCTCGCGCGCGAGCCCCACGTCGTGCGTCGCGGCCACCACGGCCGCCCCCTGCTCGGCGAGGCGCCGCAGGGCGTTCGCGAGCGACACCCGCGCGGCCGCGTCCATCCCCCGGGTGGGCTCGTCGAGGAGCGCCAGCGCCGGTCTTCCGGCCAGGACCACCGCCAACGCGGCCCGCTGACGCTGCCCGCCGGAGAGGTCGCGCGGATCGCGCTCTGCAAGGGCGCGAAGACCAAGGAGCTCGAGCACGTCGTCCGGCCCGCCGGCCACCTTGGACCACCGGAGGGTCTGTTCGACCTCGGCGCGCACGCTGTGGCGGTGCAGCAGCAGCCCCGGCTCCTGGGGCAGGTAGGCGACCCGGCCCGGCCGCCGTTCGACGACGCCCGAGAGGGGCGGGAGCAGCCCGGCGACCGTTCGAAGCAGCGTCGTCTTGCCCGACCCGTTCGGCCCCGTGACGATGACCACCTCTCCGGATGCTCCTGCGAGGTCGACGTCGAAGACGACTGGCCGGCCGCCGACACCGAGGGTCACCCCCGAGAGCGACCACGCCGTCGGGCCTTCGGCCGGTTCCGGAGGCGGCCCGTACGTGCCGGCGCGCTCGGCGAGGGGGCTGCCGTGGGCTCGATGCTCGACGACCTCGCGGGCGCGGCCGTCGTCGAGCGACACCCGTCGCGCGCCGGGGAGGTGGCCGAGACGGTGCTCGGCGACGACGACGGTGGCGCCGGCATCGGCCAGCGTGCAGAGCGTGGCGGTGAGGGCCGCCGCGCCACCCTCGTCGAGCTGGGACAGCGGCTCATCCATCACGACCACGGGGGGACCGGCAGCCAGGGCGGCGGCCAGCGCAACCCGCTGGCGCTCCCCGCCCGACAGGGTCGAGAGGCGCCGGGCCGCCAGGTCGCCGATGCCCGCCTGGTCGAGCGCGTCCGCGACCAGCCGGCGGATGGACGAGCGGGGCATCCCGAGGTTCTCGGGGAAGAACGCGACCTCGCGCGCCACGGTGCCGCGCACGAAGCCCATCTCGGGCTCCTGGAAGACGAACCCGACGTGGCGGGCGAGGTGTCGAGTGGGGGTGGTCAGCACCTCCAGGCCGCAGACCATGGCGCGCCCTGAGATGGTCCCGCCGTGGAAGTGGGGCACGAGGCCGTTCAAGACCCGCAGCAGCGTCGACTTCCCGGACCCCGAGTCTCCCTCGAGCACGGTGAGCCCCGGGCGAAGTGCCAGGTGGACCTCGTGGAGCGCCGGCGGCGGTCGGTCCGACCACGCCGGATAGGAGTAGGAGAGCCTCTCGACCGCCACCGTGATCGCGCCGTCGGGCGCTGCGAGCGGACGGTCGCCGCTCACGCGGGCTCCGGCGGCAGCCCGTACCCGGCGAGGGCGACCAGGAGCGCCGGGACCAAGACGAGCGGCGCTGCCGACGGCACCGTGGGCACAGGGTAGGGGTACCAGCCGGTGTCGGCCCCGCTCAGGTGGGCCGCGAGCGCGCACACCACCGCCAGGACCCCGCCGAGCGCCACCAGCGCAGCACCGGCGGATCGCTCGCCTCCCGCCATGTGCGTGCGCCTCCCTGCGCCGAAGGCCCTGGCTTCCATCGACTCGGCCAGCTGGACGGACCGGTCGATGGCACCGAGGAGCACCGGGACGGCGAGGTCGACCAAGGCCCTAGCGCCTCTGGGCCGCCACCCCCGCAGGCGCTGCGCCTCTCGTACGGCGACGAAGCTTGCGGCGGTGGCAGGCACGAGGTTCAGCGCGGCGCCGAGAGCGGCGCCTGCACGATGGAGGGGGCGGGGGAGGGCGTCGACGAGATCGGTCGGCTCCACGACGACCGAGAGCGCGGCCGTGACCGACACCGCCGTGACGAGACCGAGCGCGATCGAGCCGCCGTCCGCGAAGCCTTCCGCGGTCACCTCGCCACCGACCAGCGGCAGCCACGACGGCAGGTCGCCGAGGACGGTGGCTCCCGTGTGCGACGTCAAGCCGTTGATCGCGACGGTGACGGCGCCGAGGAGGCCGAGGCCGAGGGCCAGCGGACGCAGCCGCCTGCCGGTCACCGCCCGCCTCACCAGCAGCGTCCAGGCGCCGGCGAGCACGACCAGCTGGGAGAGCGGGTCGGTGTCGAAGAGCGCGACCGCCAGCGCGGCCAGCACCCAGACGGTCGCCGCCGCCGTGCGGGTCACGCCGGGGTCGGATGCGGCGGCGGTGCCGGCGTGCCGCTCGGCGAGTCGTAGCGGAGGCCGAGCGACCCGCCCGGCGGGACCGTGAGGTCGCTGACGCCGACCGACGGGCTCGTCCAGGTGCGGCCGTTCGTCGACAGGAACAGCGCCCAGTAGTCCTTCCCCGACGGCAGGCACTGGGTGTAGTGGGCAGGGACGTCGTCCACCTGGCAGACGGCCACGCCGAAGCTGTACTTCTGGGTGCCGAGCTCGACGCGGCTCTTTGCCAGCAGCTCCAGCGCCGGAATGCCCTTCGTCGAGAAGCCGACGCAGCGTGCCAGCACGTCGCCGGCGGCGGGCTCGACGACCAGGCGGGCATGGTGCCTGCCCGGCACCCCTGCGCACGAGCCGGACGTTGCGGCCGGTGGGGACGCTGAGCCCGCAGCGCCGCTGCCGCAGGCCGCCGCGGCCATCCCTGCGGCCAGCAACAGCGACGCCGTCGCCGCCATGCGCAGCCCCGTGCGGGGGGACCTCCACCGAGACGGACCACTGGCCATGTCCCACGCTCCTCCGGGGTGCTCTCGCCCCGTTGTCGGAAGGGCAGCGGTCAGTGTCCTGACTCCGGATCAACGCTCCCCTCGACCTTCCAGCCGGATCGGCCGTGGTCTCGCGCGAGGGTCGCTCCCCGATCACAGTGGCGGCACCGTGCCGGACTCGCACCGGCTTCCTGGCTCCGCTGCCCTGTGTGCTGGCTGGATGCTAGCTCACGGCAAGGGGTGTGCGCCCGCTCGGCGACGCGTCGTCGGCCGCGCCCGTGCGCCGTGCCGCTCAGGCGCCCACCGCGTGCGCGCCGCCGTCGACGTGGATCATCTCGCCGGTGGTCATCGGCAGCCAGTCCGAGAGGAGCGCGACGCAGGCCTTCGCGACAGGGGTGGCGTCGCCCACGTCCCAGCCGAGCGGGGCGCGTGCCGACCAGGCGCCGTTGAGCGTAGAAAAGCCCGGGATGGACCTCGCCGCGACCGTCCGGACGGGTCCTGCAGCGACGAGGTTCACGCGGATCTTCTTCGGCCCGAGCTCGTAGGCGAGGTACCGGGCGAGCGACTCGAGCGCGGACTTCGCCACGCCCATCCAGTCGTAGGTGGGCCATGCGAGCGTCGAGTCGAAGTCGAGCGCGACGACCGACGCGCCGCCGTCGGCTCCCGAGACCTCGAGCAGCGGCAGGAAGGCGCCCACGAGCGACTTCAGCGAGTAGGCCGACACCTCGATGGCCACCGCGACGTCGTCCCAGTCGGCCGCGAACATCCCCGAGCCGAGGCAGTTCGCTGGCGCGAAGCCGATCGCGTGGACGAGCCCGTCGAGGCGGCCCCAGCGATCCGAGAGATGCGCAGCGGCTGCGGCGAGCTGCTCGAGGTTCGTCACGTCGATCTCGAGGACGTCGGGCTGGCCGGGGAGCCTCCTTGCGGTCCGGCGCGTGAGCGAGAGGCCTCGGCCGAAGCCCGACAGGACGATCTCGGCGCCTTCCTCGAGTGCGGTACGCGCCGCGGCGAAGGCGAGCGAGTCGTCGGTCAGCACGCCGGTCACGAGGATCCGTTTACCCTCGAGGATGCCCACAGCCGGGCAGGCTACCGCCGGACGCAGGTCGGGCCGGACGGGGGTGGGGCCGGGCACAGGGGCGAGGGCTTGCGTGTGCAAAGGTGGGTGGGTGGACGTCGGGATCATCGGAGGCACCGGGCCGGCAGGCCGGGGACTTGGGCTTCGCCTCGCCGCAGGCGGCGTATCGGTCGCGATCGGCTCGCGCGACCCGGATCGCGCGGCGGCGGTCGTGGACGAGATGGCCGCGCCCTGGCCCGGCCGCCTGGTGGGGGAGCTGCACGGGGTCGCCAACGAGGACGCCGCGGGGGCGAAGCTGGTCGTGCTCGCCACCCCCTGGGAGGGCGCGGTCCGCACGGCATCGGCGCTCTCAGGTCAGCTCGAGGGAAAGGTGCTCGTGTCCATGGGGAACGCGCTCGTGCGTGAGGTGGGCGAGATGCTGCCGCTCGTCCATCCGCGAGGCTCGATCGCGGCGGCCGTGCAGGCGGCGATCCCGCGCACGAGGGTCGCCGCGGCCTTCCACCACCTCCCTGCGCGCGAGATGGCAGATCTCGACTCCGGGCTGATCGCCGACGTGCTCGTGTGCGCGGACGACCCCGAGGCGACGGCCGAGACCATGTCCCTCGTGGAGCGCATCGAGGGGCTGCGGCCGCTCGATGCGGGCAGCCTGAGCCAGGCGGCGGCGATCGAGGCGTTCACCGCGGTGTTCGTGACGCTGAACATCCGCCATCGCGCGCACAGCACCCTCAAGCTCGCGGGGATCTGAGGTGCGGCTCTTCGACACCGCTCGCCAGGCGGTCGTCCCGTTCCCCCCCGCTCGGACCGTGACCGTGTACACCTGCGGCATCACCCCCTACGACTCCGCGCACCTCGGTCACGCGGCCGTCTACCTCACCTTCGACGTGCTGAAGCGCCGGCTGCTCGACGGCGGGTACCAGGTCCGCTGCGTACGCAACGTGACCGACGTCGACGACGACATCCTGCGCAAGGCACGCGAGCTCGGCGTCCACTACCTCGACCTCGCGGCCGAGGAGATGACGCGCTTCGACGCGGAGATGTCGGCGCTCGGGCTCCTGTCCCCGGACGTGGAGCCCCGTGCCACCTCGGCGATCCCCGACATCCTCGCGCTCGTGGGCGCGGCGCTCGACACCGGGCACGCCTACCGCTCGGAGGGCGCGGTGTACTTCGACGTGACGACGTTCCGGGACTTCGGCAAGGTCAGCCACCTCTCCGAGGACGAGATGCTCGTGCTCGCCGCCGAGCAGGGGGGAAACCCAGGGGATCCCGCGAAGCGCCATCCGCTCGACTTCGTGCTCTGGCAGCCGTCGCTCCCCGACGAGCCGGCATGGGAATCGCGCTGGGGCCCGGGCCGGCCGGGCTGGCACGTCGAGTGCTCCGCGCTCGCGATGCGCGAGCTCGGCC
>JAJYMD010000173.1 GCA_021787255.1 Actinomycetes bacterium
GCGCTCCGGGCGCGTCGCCCGGGCCTGCTCACGGTCAAGGGGGATCCCGACGTAGACGTTGTCGTGGCGACGCAGACGATCGAGGTGGGGATCGATGCGGACTTCGCGGCAATGGTCACCGAGCTCGCCCCGGGCGCTGCGGTCGCCCAGCGGGCGGGTCGCGTGAACCGCCTGGGGCGTCGGGCAGCGACCGAGGTGCGCGTTCTCGTCCCCGTCGACCCGGTCGGGCCCAAGGGGGCGCCCCCGTACGCGGTCGACGAGTTGACGGCGGCGCTGGCCTGGCTCCAGCGCCGGGCGGGAGCCACGGCGGGACTCGCCCCCGAATCCGTGTCGTTCGACCCGCCGCCGGCCGCGGTCCTGCGCCGGGTCGTGCTCGGGCGGCCTGAGATCGCCGACGTGCGCCTCCTCGCACGGACATCCGACAGGCTGTTCGCGGAACCCGACCTCGAGCTCTGGCTCGCCGATGACTTCGGGCGCGACACGGACGTGGCCGTCGTCGTCCGCGCAGGCCTCGGGCGAGGTGTCGATGACGATCTCATGCTCCTGCGCGCGACGCCGCCCCGTGACGCGGAGGCGTTCCCGGCCTCGGTCGGCAAGGTGCGGGCGCTCCTGACGCGCGATGGGGACAAGGCCCCATCAACCTATCGCTGGCGAGCAGGCGAGCTCGACCTGCTCGGAGACGCGGGTGACCTGCGGCCAGGGGATCTGGTCGTGGTCGACGACGAGGCGCGCTGGTTCACCTACGGGGTCGTCGACCCGGGGGGAGCCGAGCGCGCCGCAGACGTCCTCGAGGACGAGCGCGATGGCGCACCGTTCCTGCTGCGTATCGGTCGCGGAATGCCTCTCGACGAGGCGAGTCGCGGACGGCTGATCCCATCTCTCCTCGAGGGCGTCGCTGCCGCGGTCACCCTCGAACCAGCCGATGGGCATGCCCGGAGGGCATTGATCGCCGCGGTGCTCGCGGAGGCGGCCGACAACGCAGCGCGCGACGGGTATCCGGGAGCAGCTGAACGCCTCCGGCGGGCGGCCATGCTCCTCCGCCGACGGCTCGCCGACGCCGCGCTCGAGGTAGGGCCCGCGGACGCAGACGGCGTCCCCGCGTGGACCGTCGTGGCCGACCAGCGGCGCCAGCTTGGCGACGAGGAGATCCGCCAGACATGGACCGGGAGCCCGGTTCCGGTCAGGCTCGACGAGCATCGAGCGCGGGTGGCCGCCCGCGCGCGGGCGATCGCGGAGCGCCTGGGGCTCCAAGGGGTCGTGGCCGCCACGCTCGATGCGGCGGGCGCTCTTCACGACGAGGGCAAGCGCGACTCGCGGTTCCAGCGGATGCTCGGTGCCGACACGGCGGATGGATCCGAGCCGCTCGCCAAGAGCGGTCGGCGCACGCCCGCGGAGTATCGCGCCGCTGCCACGGCATCAGGCCTTCCGACGTCGTGGCGGCACGAGCAGCTCTCGGCGGTGGTGGCTCGCGCCGCCACCGAACTGCCGGCCGGCTGCGACGCGGACCTCGTCGTCCGTCTCGTCGGAACGAGCCACGGCCACGGCCGCGAATCGTTCCCGCACTCGACGGCACAGCTGCTGCCCGATGGCAACGAGCTCGCCCCGACGAGCGTCGCGCTCCACGATCGAGGCGAGTGGGACCACGTGGTCGAGGCGACCCACCGCGCGCGCGGTTTCTGGGGATGCGCCTACCTCGAGGCGATCTTGCGCGCGGCGGACGGACAAGTTTCCGGAGAAGTCGATGGGAGATCTTGAGCTGCCGGGCGACGTTCGCGTCGCTCTGTCCCACGCAGCCGCCTACGGGGTCGCGGCCATCCTGGAGGACGACGGCGCTGTCGCGGTGACGATCGCCTGGACGGGATCGCTCGACGCCCGGGCGATCGTCTCCGTGCCCGGCACCGACCTGGACGGGATCGGGGAGGCGGTCCGTGCGCATGCCCAGCGCCACGCGGGCGCCCGGAGCTGGACCGCGGCGACGGCGGACGTCGGCGGGAAGATCGTCGGGCGCCTGAGCCCGCGGGTCGCCGCACCGCCCGACGACGCCGGCTGGCGCGATCTCGTCCGGCTGCGACGCGAGACGCTCGACGCGGCCGTCGCTGACCGGGCCTGGCTCGACACAGCGCTCGTCGGAGCGCTCGGCGAGCCCGCCTACTGGCGCTTCGACTCGCAGGGCAAGCGTCGCCCGGACGAGGGTGCGAGCCGCTGGGAGATGAAGACGCGCAATCGGGGCGAGGATTTCGTCGCCCACCGCCTGCGCCCCTTGGGTCTGGCAGTTGCCGCGCGGAGTGCCGACCGTGTCCGCGACGGCCTGACGGGGGCGCGGGTGGAGGACGAGGCCGGCGGGAATGCGCTGGACAGCCGAACCGCGACCGGGCTCGCGAGCCCGGGGCCGACGGACAACGCGCTAGCCTGGTGCGCGCTCTGGGGCCTCTCCCTGATGCCGGTCGCTGCTCGCCTGGGCCAGCAGTCCGCGTCGGCCGGACATGGGTGGGCGAGGGCGATGGCCGGCGGGCCGAGGGAGTACAGCTTCCACCTTCCCGTGCCCGCCGTCCCGGTAACCCTCGCTCGTCTCGCGACGGTCATCGCGAGCGAGCAACTCGCCGTGGCGGCCGCGGGGGCCGCCACACCCGCTGAGGACCTCGCGACCCGCTCCGCGCGGCAGTGGCTCGCGGAGCGGGGGATCGGCAGCCTCGTGCGCCTCCCGATCGGCGTGTTCGGCTCGGCGAGCGCCCCCGAGCGCCGCGCCCTCCTCGGGACGGTCTTTCCTGTCGCGCCATGAGCGGCCCAAGGGAGGCAGAGACGGAGCCCATCCCGATCAGCCTCGTTGCCCACCACGTCTTCTGCCCTCGGCGAGCCTGGCTCGAGGCAGCCGGCGAGGCAACCGATACAGCGCAGGTGGCCGCGGGTGTGGTGGCGCATGCGGCCACCGACGAGCCCGCGACGTCGCGCCCAGCTGTGCTCCGGGCGATCGAGGTCGCCGACGAGGAGCTCGGTGTCACGGGCCGTTGTGACACCGTGGAGGTCGGAGCTGACGGATCCCTCACGATCGTCGAGTACAAGGCGGCGCCGGTGCGGCGCGAACCCGTGGTCACCGAGGCGATGCGGGTCCAGCTCGCTCTCCAGGCGTCGACCCTGCGCGCCGCCGGCCACGTCGTGGCGGGGCTCGCCGTGTACTTCACGAACCACCGCGTCCGCGTCCCAGTCGTGGTCGACGATGCCGCCGTTGCGGTGGCCCGCGCGGCCGTGGCTGCCACCCGCGCCACGGTAGAGGCCCCTGACGCGCCTCCACCCCTCGAGGACGATCCCCGATGCGCGTCCTGCTCGCACGCCGCTGTCTGCCTTCCGGAGGAGCGTGCCGAGACGCTCGTCGAACGGCGGATCCTCGTGGCGGACCCCGACTCCAGCGTCGTCCACATCGCCACGCCCGGGGCGCGGGCATCGACACGAGGCGGCCGCCTGCTCGTTCAGGCGCGCGGCGAGGAGATCGCGTCCGTCCCCCTCGAGAGGATTGCAGGGGTCGTCGTCCATGGGAACGTGGACCTGAGCGGTGCGCTGATCCGCGAGCTGCTGTGGCGGTCGCTGGCGATCGTCTGGTGCACGGGGGCGGGGCGGGTCGTCGGCTGGGCGACGCCGGGAGCCGGACCGAACGGTGCAGCGCGCGTTCGGCAGCATGAGGAGTCCGCGGCCGGCAGGCTCGACCTCGCCCGAGAGTTCGTCGGCGCGAAGATCACGAACCAGGCGACTCTCCTGCGTCGCAACGGGCGAGCCGGCGTCGTCACTCCCGAGCTGCGAACGCTTGCCCGCCGCGCAACCGCGGCGCGATCGGTCCCGGAGCTGCTGGGGATCGAGGGTGATGCCGCTGCCATCTACTTCCGACACTTCGCCTCCATGCTCGGGCGGCGCCCGCGTGGTGCCGATATCGCGCTGCGCACGCGTTCCGGGCGCCCTGCCCGGGACCCGGTGAATGCGGCTCTCAACTACGCCTACGCGCTCCTGCTCGCCGATGTCGTGCGGGCCGTGACCGCTTGCGGGCTCGACCCGCACGCGGGCTTCCTGCACACGAGCAGCCGCAACAAGCCCGCGCTCGCGCTCGATCTCTGCGAGGAGTTCCGCGCCCCGGTCGCGGACTCGTCCGTCGTCGGAGCCTTCAATACCGGGGAGCTCCGGCGGACCTCGTTCTCGGACGTTCTCGGGACCACGCGCCTTCGCGAGGACGGCAGGAAGGCCCTCATCGCGGCGTACGAGCGAAGAGTCCAGACCGCGTTCCGGCACCCGGTGTTCGGCTACCGGGTCACCTGGCGTCGTGCGATCGAGGTGCAGGCCCGCATGGTGCTCGGCGTCATCGATGGCACGCAGCCACGCTACGTCGGCATCCGGACGCGATGAGCCGGGATACCGCGCATCGCTACGTCGTCGCCTACGACGTAGCGGACGACGGCCGCAGGAACCGGATCGCAATCAGGCTGTTGACGTACGGCGATCGACTTCAGTACAGCGTCTTCGTGATCGACGGTCGGCCGTCGAAGCTCGTGCGCCTCCGGCTGGAACTCTCCCGCATGATCGATCTGCAGGCCGATTCGGTTCTCATCTGCGATCTCGGGCCCGCCACGTCGGATGACGACGCCCGGTTTCAGATGATCGGTCGGCGCCGGTCGATCACCGACGGCCGGGCGCTCGCGCTGTGAGACCCCGTGCGACCGCTGCGGTCGCACGGGGTTCACGCTGGAGCGCTCGCGCGCCCACCACACCTCGCGCCACATGATCCGAGCGTGTACCCTCGGATCGTCGATGGCGGCGGTCCTGGCCCTGCCGCGCCATCGCGGGTTCGGCCGCCGGAATCGTGCGTGCGGACCCGGTTGCAGCACCTCCCCGGTGCTGCCTTCATTGAGGGTCGGTGTCGCCGCGCTCGATGATGGCGAGCGCGCGGTTGCAGCACCTCCCCGGTGCTGCCTTCATTGAGGGTGGGTCGGCGACCGTTGGATCAACAGCGTTTCGGGGTTGCAGCACCTCCCCGGTGCTGCCTTCATTGAGGGCCCGGGCTCCCGTGGACACCGGAGAACGCCGAGGCCAGTTGCAGCACCTCCCCGGTGCTGCCTTCATTGAGGGCGCGTCTCCAAGGGCCCCGGCGGGTCGGTCGTCGAACAGTTGCAGCACCTCCCCGGTGCTGCCTTCATTGAGGGGGCGCCTTCGTCGAGCTCGGGACGAGCAAGATGCCGTTGCAGCACCTCCCCGGTGCTGCCTTCATTGAGGGGCCATGAACGAACTGCACGAGCGCGAGTGCGCGTCGTTGCAGCACCTCCCCGGTGCTGCCTTCATTGAGGGATCTTCGCGATGAGGGAAGAACCGTCGCCGGCCGCGTTGCAGCACCTCCCCGGTGCTGCCTTCATTGAGGGCGCTTGGCCCACGTCACCGTGAGCGTCCCGCCGACGTTGCAGCACCTCCCCGGTGCTGCCTTCATTGAGGGCTGCGGAATCGGGCCAAGCCGGCGCCGGCGCGCGCGTTGCAGCACCTCCCCGGTGCTGCCTTCATTGAGGGGTCGTGAAGGTGGCCGAGGTCCTCCAGGAAACGCCGTTGCAGCACCTCCCCGGTGCTGCCTTCATTGAGGGCAGGTCGTGACGGGCGCGTTGTCGACGGTGACGGGTTGCAGCACCTCCCCGGTGCTGCCTTCATTGAGGGCTGTGCTGGACGAACACGGGCGATGCCCCGGCGGGGTTGCAGCACCTCCCCGGTGCTGCCTTCATTGAGGGCGCGGCGCGCCGCTCGATCTCGACGTGTTCCACGGGTTGCAGCACCTCCCCGGTGCTGCCTTCATTGAGGGGGCGCCGACCCCGGCCGCCCACGTGACGCGCTCCCAGGTTGCAGCACCTCCCCGGTGCTGCCTTCATTGAGGGGAGGCTTCCCCCGTCGTGCTCGGCGTGCTGGCGACGTTGCAGCACCTCCCCGGTGCTGCCTTCATTGAGGGTCGACGATGACCTCGGAATAGACGAGATCGGGAGCGTTGCAGCACCTCCCCGGTGCTGCCTTCATTGAGGGCAGTCGGCGAACGTGTCGAAGTCGGGATTGGCGACCTGTTGCAGCACCTCCCCGGTGCTGCCTTCATTGAGGGTGCCAGAACGTCCAGTCGCGCTTGGGCGGCGTCACGTTGCAGCACCTCCCCGGTGCTGCCTTCATTGAGGGCGGGGCCAGTCCGCCAGACTGGCCCCGGTCCTTGTTGCAGCACCTCCCCGGTGCTGCCTTCATTGAGGGGAGCTGGTGCTCATCAACGGCTCGTGGCGGATGAGGTTGCAGCACCTCCCCGGTGCTGCCTTCATTGAGGGCACGCCGGCGTGCGCTCCTGCGCCATCCGGCGGGTTGCAGCACCTCCCCGGTGCTGCCTTCATTGAGGGGGCGCCGGACCCGACGAGGACCCGGACGATCCCGGTTGCAGCACCTCCCCGGTGCTGCCTTCATTGAGGGCACGTGACCTCCACCGTCCGGTCGTCCGGCCGTGGGGTTGCAGCACCTCCCCGGTGCTGCCTTCATTGAGGGACCCCGAAACGGTAACGCCCCGCGCGGGACGCGACGGTTGCAGCACCTCCCCGGTGCTGCCTTCATTGAGGGTCCTTGTAGCCGAGCACGTCCAGCAGCTTGCTGACGTTGCAGCACCTCCCCGGTGCTCCCTTCATAGAGGGATAGAG
>JAJYMD010000320.1 GCA_021787255.1 Actinomycetes bacterium
CACAAGGGCGAGGAGCGCGAGGAGCTGCTCGGCGCCGACCGGTTCTCGCTCGAGGTCGACTGGAGCGCGGAGGTCGACTACGCGAGGAGGCTCCGCAGGGACCTCGAAGCCGAGTCGCGTCGTGCCCCCAGGCTTGCCGTGTTCGCAAAGCGCGCGCGCGAGGAGCTCGGCGCAGCCGGCGAGCACCTCCTTGCCACGCGCGCGGAGCGTCTGCGTGCCGAATGGGTCGACGACCAGCTCGTCGACGCCGGCTCCGCACGCGCCCAGTCGCTCGGCTGGCCCGACGCCTACCCCTTCACGAAGGCCGTCGGCGAGCGGGTGCTGACCGAGACCGCCGGCGTGCCTCTCAGCATCGTCCGGCCTTCGATCATCGAGTCCTCGCTGGCCGAGCCGGTGCCCGGGTGGATCCGCGGGTTCCGGATGGCCGAGCCGATCATCATCTCCCTGGCCCGAGGGCTCCTTCGCGAGTTCCCCGGGGTCCCCGAGGGGGTGATCGACGTCATCCCTGTCGACATGGTGGTCGCGGCGATCCTGGCGATCGCCGCCGGACCGCGCCCCGAGCGCGAACGCCCGGCCGTGTACCACGTCGCGTCGGGGGTCGCCAACCCGCTCCGCTACGGGAGGCTCGTCGAGCTCATCCAGCAGTGGTTCGCGCTGCACCCGCTCTACGACGAACGCGGCCAGCCGATCAGCCTTCCGGACTGGTCCTTCCCCGGCCGCGGCCGCGTCCAGCGCCAGCTCAGGCGCGCGACGAAGGCGATGGACGCGGCCGAGCGGGTGCTCACGGCGCTCCCGCTGCGCGGCCGGCAGGCCTCGTTCTCCGCGACGGTCGAGGAGCGCAACACCCTCGCGAAGCGCGCGCTCGGCTACGTCTCGCTGTACGGCGCGTACACCGAGACCGAGGCGCGCTACCGGGTCGACCGACTGCTCGAGGTCTGGCGCGCCCTCGAGGAGCCGGACCGCAGCGCCTACTGCTTCGACCCCTCGGCCATCGATTGGGACCACTACGTCCACGACGTCCATCTGCCCTCGGTCGTCGCCCACGCCCGGGCCAAGACGACCCCAGGCCGGCCGACGCTGGACAGCCGCCCCACGAGAGCGCGCCGGGCGATCCTCTCTCCTGACCGTCACCTCGCGGCGTTCGACCTCGAGCACACGCTCATCGCCGGCAACGTCGTCGACAGCTACGCGTGGCTCGCCACGCGCCACCTTCGAGCGCACCGTCGTGCAGCGCTCGTCGCAGAGCTCCTGGCACAAGGTCCGTCGCTCCTGGCGCTCGACCGGCGCGACCGCGGCGACTTCCTCCGGCTCTTCTACCGTCGCTACGACGGCGCACCGGTGGCCGAGCTCGAGGAGGACGCATGGGAGCTGTTCCACCGCCAGCTCCTCCCTCGCGCCTTCCCCGCAGGGCTCGCGCGCGTCCGGGAGCACCGCAAGCTCGGGCATCGCACGCTCCTCATCACCGGAGCGCTCGACTTCGTGATCGCTCCGCTGCGCCCATTGTTCGACGACATCGTCTGCGCCCGGATGGCCCAGGAGGCCGGCCGCTTCACGGGCCGCCTGGACGAGCTGCCGCCCATCGGCGAGGCGCGGGCACAGCTCCTCGCCGACTACGCCGACGCCCACGGCCTCGACCTCGCACAGTCCGTGGCCTACGCGGACTCGGCCAGCGACCTCGCGATGCTCGAGGCGGTCGGGTTCCCCGTCGCGGTCAACCCCGAGTCACGCCTCGCAGCGATCGCGCGGCGCCGAGGCTGGCACGTCGAGCACTGGACGAGAGCTCCCGGCGGGGCCGCGCGCCCACTGCCGATCGGTCCCTTCGACGTGCGCCCGCTCTCGCGCGCCAGCAGGCGGCCGTGAAGTCGCTCGTCTTCGAGCGGAACCTCCCGAGGTTCGCGGCGTCGAGGCTGGCCTCGACGCTCGGGTCGGGGCGGGGCGCGGCGATCGGGCCGTTGCGCCTCGTGGACACCGAGCCGCCCGAGCTCCCCGGACCTCGCTGGACGCGGGTGGAGCCGCTGCTCTCGGGCATCTGCGGCTCGGACCTCGCAACGCTCGACGGCAGGAGCTCGCGCTATTTCGAGCACATCGTCAGCTTCCCGTTCGTCCCGGGTCACGAAGTGGTCGGCCGGACCGAGAGCGGCCGGCGCGTGGTGCTCGAGCCGGTCCTCGGATGCGTCGCGCGCGGCATCGACCCGCCGTGCGCGGCGTGCGCGCGCGGGATGCTCGGCGACTGCGAGCGCGTCGCCTTCGGCCACTTGAAGCCCGGCCTCCAGACCGGCTATTGCGCGGATACCGGCGGCGGATGGTCCCATGCCGGCCTCGTCGCCCACGAGAGCCAGCTGCACCCCGTCCCCGAGAGCTTCCGCGACGAGGACGCGGTGATCGTCGAGCCCGTGGCGTGCGCTGCGCACGCGGTCTGCGACGCCGCGATCCGTGACGCCCAGAGCGTCGCGGTGCTCGGTGCGGGGACGCTCGGGCTCGCCGTCGTCGCCGCCGTGTCCGCGCTCTCGGCGTCCGGCACCGTGGCGACCCCCGGCGCGCTCCTCGTCGGGGCGCGCTACGCGCACCAGCGCCGCCTCGCAGACGAGCTCGGCGCGACCGCCGCGCTCACGCCCGACCAGCTCTCGAGGGCCGTCCGCCGCAAGAGCGGCTCCCTCGCCCTGGGCGGCCCGAGCCCGAGCCGCCCAATCGGCCCTCTGACCGGCGGGGCCGACGTGGTCTTCGACTGCGTCGGATCTGCCGACTCCATCGCCCAGTCCCTCGACATGGTCCGGCCGCGTGGGCGCGTGGTGCTCGTCGGGATGCCCGGAAGGCTCCACGTGGACCTGGCCCCGCTCTGGCAGCGCGAGATCCGCCTCGCCGGGGCCTACGCCTACGGCACCGAGCAGCTGGCTCCGGACCGACGCGTCCGCACCTTCGAGCTCGCGTTCGACATCGTCGCGACGCACGGGCTCGGCCGGCTCGTCTCTGCGACGTACCCGATCGAGCGGTTCGAAGAGGCGCTCCAGCACGCGGGCGCAGCCGGGCGCAGGGGCGCGGTCAAGGTCGCCTTCGATCTGAGACGCGCGACTCCCACCCGAGGCGCCGCACGCGCCAGGTCAGGTTCCACGAGCACCCGCCGCACCGGCCGGGCCAACCCAGGAGGCACGTCATGACGCCCCGCCCAGGGCTCGTCCTCGAGGTGGACCGCTCCACCCCGCCAACCCTCTTCTGGCACGGGGAGCGCCTGGTCCTCGAGCGGCTGCCCGAAGGGAGCCGCGTCATCTATCCCCCGGAGCCGCTCGCACCGCTCGATGACCCGATCGGCGCGATCCGAGGCGCCCTGCTCCACCCGCTCGGCGACTGCGAGCCGCTGCCCGCGCTGCTGCGCGCTGGCATGCGGCTCACCATCTGCTTCGACGACGTCTCGCTGCCCCTCCCCCCCATGCGTTCCCCCGACGTCCGCCAGCTCGTCATCGAGCAGGTGCTCGACATGGCCGCCGAGGCCGGCGTCGACGACGTGGTCCTGGTGGCCGCGCTCGCGCTCCACCGGCGCATGACCGAAGAAGAGCTCCGCCATGCTCTCGGCGACCGCATCTACGACGCCTTCGCCCCGCATGGGCTGCTCACCCAGCACGACGCGGAGGACCCCGGGAACCTGGTGCACCTGGGGACCACCGAAAAGGGGGAGGACGTCGAGATCAACAAGCGCGCGGCGACGAGCGACCTCCTCGTGTACGTGAACATCAATTTGGTCACGATGGACGGCGGGCACAAGAGCGTGGCGACCGGGCTCGCCAGCTACCGCAGCCTGCGCCACCATCACAACCCAAAGACGATGCTGCACAGCCGCTCGTTCATGGACGCGCCCTCCTCGGAGCTCCACTCGTCCAACTGGCGGATGGGACGGCTCATCGCCGACAGCGGCGTGAAGGTCTTCCAGATCGAGACGACGCTGAACACCGACACGTTCCCGCCCCAATTCGGGTTCCTCCAGCGCAGGGAGTGGGAATGGAAGGTGCGCGACCGAGCGACGTTCGCCGCGACCGCGGCCGCGCTCGACCGGACGCCAGCGCGGGTCGCCCGGCAGATCTTCCACTCCATCCGTGCCCCCCACGCGCTCACGTCGGTCCACGCAGGCGAGGTCGAGGCCGTGCACGCCGCAGCGATCGCGAACATCTGGAAGCAGCAGGGCGTCGAGGTGATCGGGCAGACCGACGTCCTCACGATGGGACTCCCTTACATCGGCCCGTACAACGTGAACTCGATCATGAACCCGGTCCTCGTCGCGTGCCTCGGGCTCGGGTACTTCTTCAACCTCTACCGGGGCCAGCCTCTCGTGCGCAGCGGCGGGGTCGTGATCCTGCACCACCCGACGCCCTGGGAGTTCCACCCCGGCCACCACCCGAGCTACATCGACTTCTTCGAGGAGGTGCTGAGCGACACGACCGACCCGCTCGAGATGTCGAAGACCTATGAGGAGTCGTTCGCGACCGACCCGTGGTACGTGCACCTGTACCGGACGGGTCACGCCTACCACGGCGTCCACCCCTTCTACATGTGGTACTGGTGCGCCCACGCGCTCGACCATCTCGGACGCGTCATCGTGGTCGGGGGGAACCCTGCCGCCGTCCGTCGCATGGGCTTCTCCCCTGCGACGAGCTTGGACGACGCGCTCGAGATGGCGACCGACGTCGTAGGGCGGTCCCCGAGCCTCACCCACATCCACACCCCGCCGTTGCTCATGGCAGACGTCCGATGAGGCGCTGGACCGCTTCGGCGACGAGGCGCTGCGCTGACGAGGCGACGAGGCGCTGCGCTGACGAGGCGACGAGGCGCTGCGCTGACGAGGCGACGAGGCGATGAGACCGGCACGCTTCCCGTTCGGGAGACCGACGTGGCCCACGGGCGTCGCGCGTCCGGCCCCCGTGCGGCGCGTCGGCCTCGGCTACGACCACGAGTGGTCGCGCCGTTACCCGGTACGGCTCGCGAGGGCGATGATCCTCGACAACGTGACGAGGCCTGCCGCCCGCATGGTGGCCCCCACGACGGTGCGGGGGGCCGAGCACCTGCGCCACGTGAAGACCCCGGTGATCTTCGTCGCCAACCACCTGAGCCATGTCGACACGCCGGTCCTGCTCACGACGTTGCCGGTCCGCTTCCGCCACCGCACGGTGGTCGGCGCGGCGGCGGACTACTTCTTCGACCGGCGCTGGAAGGCCGCGTTGTGGTCGTTCAGCCTTGCGGCGATCCCCATCGAGCGAGCGCGGGTGAACCGCGAATCGGTCGAGGCCGCGGCCGCGCTCCTCGAGGAGGGGTGGAACCTCGTGCTCTTCCCCGAAGGGGGCCGCTCCCCCGACGGGTGGGCCCGGCCCTTCCATCCAGCGTCTGCCGCGTACCTGTCGCACCGGACCGGTTGCGCCGTGGTGCCCGTCCACCTCCACGGCACCCGGGACGTGCTGCCGAAGTCCGAGGGTGAGCGTCGCCCGATCCGCCGGGCGCCGGTGTCGGTCGTCTTCGGCACGCCGATCGTGCCCGACCCGGACGAGAACGTGAGGCGGCTCGCCGACAGGATCGAGACCGCCGTCGCCGTGCTCGCGGACGAGGTGTCGAGCGACTGGTGGAGCGCGCGAAGGCGAGCGGCCGCCGGCACTACGCCGTCGCCGCGCGGGCCGGACGTCTCTGCATGGCGCCGCTCCTGGGAGCTCGGCCCTTCCCCCGAGGCGCGCCGCGACGCCTGGCCACCGGGCTGAGACGCTATGACTTGCGGGCGTGTCGCTGAGCGACGGCCCGACGCTCGACCTCACGGTCGTGGTCCCCTACTTCAACCCCGGCGAGCGAGTCCGCGAGACGGTCGACGAGCTCTTGCGCACGCTGTCCAGGACGGGGACGACCTTCGAGGTGATCGCGGTCTCCGACGGGTCGACCGACGGAAGCGAACAGGCGCTCGCGGGTCTTCCCCGGGACCTGGTGCGCACGGTCCGGCTGCAGCGCAACCACGGCAAGGGGGAGGCGCTGCGCGTGGGGTTCACGCTCGGACGCGGCAGGTTCCTCGGGTTCATCGACGCGGACGGCGACCTGCCGGCCGCGCAGGTCGCAACGCTGGCAGCCATCGTGCGCGACCCAGGCGACCCGGCACCCGACATCGTCCTGGGCTCCAAGCGCCACCCCGCCTCAGAGGTCGTCTACCCGCCTTTGCGACGCGTCTACTCGTGGGTCTGGCAGGGGCTCGTGTTCGCGCTCTTCGGCCTGCACGTCCGCGACACCCAGACGGGGCTCAAGCTCGTGCGCCGCGAGGTCCTCGCGGACGCGCTGCCCCTGATGGTCCAGAAGCGGTTCGCGTTCGACCTCGAGCTCCTCGTGGTGGCGAGCCGTCTCGGCTACCACCGCTTCGTCGAAGTGCCCGTGCGCATCCGCCGGCGGTTCGGCAGCACCGTGTCCGCGCACGCAGCGGCAGGGATGCTCGCAGACCTCTTCGCGATCTTCTACCGCCTCCGGATCTCCCGCCTCTACGAGCGGCCGAAGACGTAGCGTGCGGCGCTGCGGCGCCTGGCCGCAGCGATCCGCTCTCGGCGCAGCGCTTCCTCCTCGGCGTCGTCGAGCGGCTCGAGCTCTCGACCGGTCGCCCACGCGAGGAGCATGTCGGCGAGCGCGGGGTTGCGCGCGAGCACCGGTCCGTGC
>JAJYMD010000217.1 GCA_021787255.1 Actinomycetes bacterium
CTCGAGCAGCGCGATCAGTCCGTTGACCTGGTCGTCGACGTAGCAGAGGCTGCGCGTCTGGGTGCCGTCTCCGTACACGGTGAGCGGCTCTGTGCGAAGCGCCTGCACGCAGAAATTCGACACCACGCGCCCGTCTCCCGGGCTCAGGCGCGGCCCGTAGGTGTTGAAGATCCGTGCGATGCCCACGTCCACGCCACATGCGTGACGGGCCGCCATGGTGAGCGCCTCGGCGAACCGCTTCGCCTCGTCGTAGACGCTGCGGGGTCCGACCGGGTCGACGTTGCCGCGGTAGGTCTCCGGCTGCGGGTGCACCTCGGGGTCGCCGTACACCTCGCTCGTCGAGGCCAGCACGAAGCGGGCGTGGGACCGTCGAGCGAGGTCCAGCAGGCGTCGCGTGCCCTCGCTGCCGGCCGCGAGCGTCTCGAGCGGCCTCGCGAGGTACGCCGGCGGCGACGCGGGGCTCGCCAGGTGGAAGACGGCGTCCACGGGTCCGTCCACCGGGACCTCCCTGCTCACGTCCGCGACCACGAGCACGAAGCGGGCCCTTCGGTCGAGGTGGGCGAGGTTCGAGCACGAGCCCGTCGACAGGTCGTCGACGCAGACGACCTCGTCGCCGCGCCCGACCAGCCGGTCGCAGAGATGCGAGCCGAGAAAGCCCGCCCCGCCCGCGACGACGATCCTCGCCATCAGGCGGCGCCGACCGGCATCGTCCGTCCGGGGCTCACCGCCGGCCCATCCCCGTGTACGAGAAGCCCGCGCGCCGTAGCGCGGCCGGGTCGAGGAGGTTGCGCGCATCCACGAGCGCAGGTGCCGACATGAGCCCGGCCACCTTCGCGAAGTCGAGGCCGCAGAACTCCTCCCACTCCGTGAGGAGCGCGACCGCGCTCGCGCCTCGGCACGCGTCGTAGGGGTCGGCGCACAGCACGATCCCCTCCAGGTCTGAAGGCACCGGTCCCGGCGGGACCGTGGGATCGTACGCCCGGACCACCGCGCCCAGGTCCATGAGCCGGCGTGAGACTGCGAGCGACGGCGACATGCGCCGATCGTCGGTGCCCGCCTTGAAGGTGAGGCCCCAGACGCCCACGGTCCGGCCCGAGAGCTGCCCGCCCGCGGCGTGCACGACCTTGCGCACGACCCGCTCGCGGGCCTCCGCGTTGGCCTCCACGGCCGCGCGCAGCAGCGCGAAGTCGTAGCCCGCCGCCTCTGCGACGCGCAGCAACGCATCGGTGTCCTTCGGCAGGCAGGATCCTCCCCATCCCGGGCCGGGCCGCAGGAAGTCGAAGCCGATCCGGCGGTCGTAGCCGAGGCCGAGGACGACGTCGCGCACGTCCGCGCCGACCGACTCGCACAGCCCAGCGAGCGCGTTCACGAAGCTGAGCTTCGTGGCCAAGAACGCGTTGGAGGCGTACTTGATGGTCTCAGCGGTCAAGGCGTCGGTGACCACGAGCGGAGCGCCCGTCCCCGAGAAGAGCTCCCCCACCCGCCTGGCGGCGCGCCGGTCGTCAGCGCCGACGACCACCCGGTCGGGGTGCAGGCTGTCGCGCACCGCGGACCCTTCGCGCAGGAACTCGGGGTTCGACACGACGGGCGCGCCCGTCATCCGCTCCAGCGCGGACGCGGTCCCGACCGGCACGGTCGACTTGTTCACCACGATCGCACCGGGCTCGAGCGCGCCCGCGAGCTCGCTCGCCACCTGTTCGACCGCCGAGAGGTCCGTGGCGCCGTCGCCGCGTCCAGGGGTCGCGACGCACACGAAGACGAACTGGGCTCCGCGAGCCGCCTCAGCGGCGCTGCGCACGAACCGCAGCGCCCCACTCGCGACCGCGTCGTGGACCATCTCGGCCAGCCCCTCTTCGAGCATCGGCACGCGACCGGCCGCCAACGCGCCGAAGCGAGCCTCGTCCCGCTCGGCGCACGTCACCGTGTGCCCGAGCCTCGCGAGCACGGCCGACGTCGGCAGCCCGACGTAGCCGGCACCGATCACCGCGACGCGCGCGCCGGCGGTCATCCGAGGACCGCCACGAGCCTCGCGACCCCGTCGCGCCAGTCGGGGAGCGACGGCAACCCGCTCAGCCTGAGGGCGGCGTTGTCGAGCACCGAGTTCGCCGGCCGCGGAGCCGGCCGAGGCGGCTCGAGCTCTGCCGTCGAGATCGGCTCCACGCGTCCGGGGTCCTGTCCAGCGGCCGCGAGCACCGCCTGGACGAACCCGAACCACGTGGTGTCCCCCGAGTTCGTCACGTGGTAGGTGCCAGGACGGCGATCGAGGCCGAGGGTCACGATCGCGGCGGCGAGGTCCGCACTGAGGGTCGGTGAGCCGTGCTGGTCGTCCACGATGCGCAGCGGTCCCTCGCCGGCAGCGAGGCGCAGCGCGGTCTTCGCCATGTTCGCGCCGGACGCTCCGCAGACCCAGGAGGTCCGCACGACGGTCGCGTGTGGCGGGCACTCGAGCTCACCGCCGAGCTTGCTGCGGCCGTACACCGACAAGGGGTGCGGCTCGTCCCATTCGACGTACGGGCGGGTGGAGGTCCCGTCGAAGACGTAGTCGGTCGAGACGTACACGAGGTGCGCGCCCACCGCCTCCGCCGCCTCCGCGACGTGACGCGTGCCGAGCGCGTTGACCATGTAGGCCCGGTCCGGATCGCCCTCGCAGCGATCGACGGCCGTCCACGCGCCTGCGTGCACGACGACCTGCGGTCGCAGCGCGAGGACCGCCTCGAGCACCGCGGCACGGTCTTCGACCCGGAGGGACGCGTGGTCGGCCCCCGTGACCTCGACCCCTACCCCCGTGCCCTCGGGACCGAGCAGCGCCCGGCGGCGGCCCGCGGGCGGGACCCCGCCCGAAAGGGCGATCACCAGGTCCCTGCCGAGCTGGCCGCCGGCCCCGGTGACCAGGACCCGCACGGTCAGCCCGCCCAGGCGCTCTCGACGACCGGTGTGACCAGGACCCGCACGGTCAGCCCGCCCAGGCGCTCTCGACGACCGGTGCGCGTCCGCGCAGTGGCTCCCACCACGCACGGTTGGCGGCGTACCAGGCGACGGTGTCGGCAAGACCCTCTTCGAAGCCGACGAGCGGGCGCCACCCGAGCTCGGTGCGGATCTTCGTCGTGTCGAGGAGGTACCTGCGGTCGTGGCCCGGGCGGTCCGGCACGATCTCCTTCAGCGAGGCGGGCTTGCCCAGGCAGGCAAGGACCATGTCGGCGATCTGCTCGATGCTCGCCTCCACGCCGCTGCCCACGTGGTACGTCTCCCCCACCCGCCCGCGCGACAAGACCGCGTCGATCGCCCGGCAGTGGTCCCGCACGTGCAGCCACTCCCTGCGGTTCTGGGTCGAGGCGTACAGCGGCAAGGGCCGGTCGTCGAGCGCCTGGGTGGTGAACAGCGGGACGACCTTCTCGGGGAATTGGTAGGGCCCGTAGTTGTTCGAGCAGTTCGTGATCGTGACGGGCAGGCCGAAGGTCTCGAAGTACGCGCGCACGGCGTGGTCGGCCCCGGCCTTGGACGCGTTGTAGGGCGTGCGCGGCCGGTACGGGCTCTCCTCGCTGAAGCGCTCCTCGGTCTCGAGGTCCAGGTCGCCGTAGACCTCGCACGTGGAGATGTGGTGGAACCTCGAGACGCCGTGCCTGCGTGCGGCTTCGAGCACGCTCTGGGTGCCGAGCACGTTCGTGCGGAAGAACCGCCCCGGGTCCAGGACCGCGAGGGAGTTGTGCGACTCCGCCGCGAAGTGGACGACCGTGTCGATCCGCTCCCGCTCGAGCGTCCCGGTGACCAGCTCGAGGTCGCAGACGTCGCCGTGGACGAACCCTGCATCCAGCCCCTCGAGGTTCGACCGTGTCCCCGCGTAGGTGAGCGCGTCGTAGACCACGATCCGGTCGTCGGGGTGCTCTTCGGCCCAGTAGCGGACGAAGTTCGACCCGATGAACCCGGCTCCGCCGGTCACGAGCACGCGCATGGCGGGGGAGCCTACCGCCGGTGCTCGGCCGCGGGCCGCAGGTGGACCACGTCGCCCGCGCCGACGGTCGTGTCGCCGGCGGCGGTCGCCACGACGAGCCGGCCGTCGTCGGCGAGCGCACGCGCGACCCCGACGAGCGCGCCTGTGCCGGCCATCTCCACTCGCACCCGGTGCCCCAGGGTCACGCAGCGCGCACGCAGCTCGCCTACGATCGCGCGCCGCCCTTCGTCGGTGTCGAGCAGCGGCACGCGGGGAGCAAGAGCGTCGAGCGCCGCCCCGAGCAGCTCGTCGCGACCAGCCGCCCGTCCGTGCGCCGCGAGCGAGGTCGCGCCCGGCGGTGCCCAGTCGACGTCGAGGCCGACGCCGACCACGACGGCGACGCTGCCTCGCCGGCCGCCCGGCGCCGCCGCGTCGGACTCCGCGAGGATGCCCGCGACCTTCTCGTCGCCGATCACGAGGTCGTTCGGCCACTTCACGCCCACCTCGACGCCGCTTTCCCGCCAGCACGCGTCCGCAACGCTCAGCGCGACCGCCGCACTGCAGGCGAACAGCTCGCCGGGAGGGGCGACGGGTCGCAGGAGCACCGAGACGAGCAGGCAGCGCCCCCTGGGCGCCTCCCAGTGGCGGCCCATGCGGCCACGCCCTGCGCTCTGGTGGTCGGCGAGCGCGACCAGGCCGGCCGCTGCGCCCTCACGCGCCCGTTCGAGCAGCCAGTCGTTCGTGGACGCCAGGCTCGCGAAGCGTCGGACGTCCCAGCACCCCGGCGTGCCAGGCGGATGCATAGCCCCAGGTGGCTGCACGGCCCCCGGTGGCTGCACGACCTCCATGGCGGCCACCCTAGGCGGCGTGCAAAGGTTGGCCCATGTTCGACAAGGTCCTCGTCGCCAACCGCGGGGAGATCGCCGTCAGGGTGATGCGCACCTGCCGCGAGATGGGCATCGGGACGGTGGCCGTCTACTCGGACCTCGACCGTGAGGCGATGCACGTGCGGATGGCCGACGAGGCGTACGCCCTCGGCGGCCAGAGCGCGGCGGACAGCTACCTGAACACCGAGGCCATCCTCGACGCACTGCGCGCCAGCGGCGCCGACGCGCTCCACCCGGGGTACGGCTTCTTCTCGGAGAACGCCGACTTCGCGCGGGCGGTGACCTCCCTCGGGGTGGCCTTCGTCGGTCCGCCCCCCGAGGCGATGGAGATGATGGGGGACAAGATCAGCTCGAGGATCGTGGCCGACCGAGCAGGCGTGCCCGGCGTGCCCGGGCGCTCCGAGCCCGTCTGCGAAGCCGACGAGGTGGTCGAGTTCGGCGAGGCCCACGGCTGGCCGGTGGCGATCAAGGCGGCGTTCGGCGGCGGCGGGAAGGGGATGAGGGTGGTGCGGGCGGCCGAGGAGGCGGCGACCTCGCTCGAGTCCGCCCGGCGTGAGGCGCAGGCCTATTTCGGCAGGCCGGAGGTCTATCTCGAGCGGTACCTGGCGTGGCCGCGCCACGTCGAGATGCAGGTGCTCGCCGACGCGCACGGCCACGTGCTGTGGCTCGGCGAGCGGGACTGCTCCGCGCAGCGCCGCCACCAGAAGCTCGTCGAGGAGTCCCCCGCACCCGACTTCCCCGAGGAGGCCCGCGCGGCGATGGGCGCGGCGGCCGTGAAGGTCGCCGAGGCGTGCGGGTACGTGAACGCCGGCACGGTCGAGTTCCTCTACCAGGAAGGGGCGCTCTACTTCCTCGAGATGAACACGCGCTTGCAGGTCGAGCACCCCGTGACCGAGCTCGTGACCGGGCTCGACCTCGTCGCATGGCAGTTGCGCATCGCCGCAGGCGAGGCGCTGCCCTTCGGGCAGGACGACGTCGTCCGGCGTGGCCACGCGATCGAGGTACGGATCAACGCGGAGGACCCCGCCGACGGCAAGTTCAACCCGTCACCGGGGACGATCACCGCGTTCGAGGCCGCCGGTGGCCCTGGGGTGCGGCTCGACGCCGGCTACGCGGCGGGAGACATGGTGAGCCAGCACTACGACAACCTGGTCGCGAAGCTGGTCGTATGGGCCGAGGACCGCGAGGCGGCGCGCCGGCGGATGCTGCGGGCGTTGGAGGAGACGCGCATCAGCGGGATCGCGACGACGATCCCCGCCGACGTCGCCATCCTCTCGCACCAGGACTTCGTCGAGGCGCGCCACTCGACCAAGTGGGTGGAGGAGCGCCTGGACCTCTCCCGTCTCGCCACGGGCCCGGGCGGCGCGGCGGCTGCAGGGTCGCAAGCGGGGTCGCCGGCTGCAGGATCGAAGGGTTCAGGGGGGATGGCTCGAGGGACGCTCGAGGCCCGGGAGCTCACCGCGGAGGTGAACGGCCGGCGCTACCGCCTGACCCTGTGGCTGCCCGTGGCACCCGCAGGACCGACGGGACCTCCAGGACCCGCGGGACGGGCAGGTCCCACAGCCCGGGCCGGCGTGGGCGCTCCCACCCGGGCTGTCGGGCGGCCGCGCTCCCACACCTCGAGGTCCCCGCTCGAGACGCCCGGGTCGGGCTCGGTCACCGTGCCGATGCAGGGCACGATCGTCCAGGTGCTCGTGGCCCCCGGTGAGGCGGTCGAGGCGGGACAGACGGTGTGCATCCTCGAAGCCATGAAGATGGAGAACGCGATCGGCGCCGAGCGCGACGGCGTGGTCAAAGAGATCCGGGTCGCAGCGGGGGACGCCGTCGGCGCCGGCGAC
>JAJYMD010000462.1 GCA_021787255.1 Actinomycetes bacterium
CGACAAAGCAGGAGGCGCAGGTCGAGGACGCCGCCACGTCGGGGAAATTCAATGGCATGGTGGTGTACTCGGTGTCCGGTGACGCGGTCGTCCCGGGTGTGAAGGAAGCCATCGCCAAAGGCATCAAGGTAGTGGCGGACTTCGTCGCGATCGGCCCGACAATCAACGCCATCAAGCCTCAGGTGAAAGGCCTCTCCGGAAGCGTCATCGCGCCGATCGACGAGACCGGCACCGCGTCGGGCGACCTGGTTGTGAAGGCCTGCACGGGGATCGATCCGTGCCACGTCGTCTACCTGACCGGGACAGCAAAGCTCCCCCTTACAGTCGACCGCACCGACCACTTCATGGCGGTCATCAAGAAGCACGCCAACATCCACATCGTGGGAACGATCACAGGCGGCTACACATCGAGCAAGGGGTACGCAGCTGGAGAGGACGCGCTTTCCGCCCATCCGACAGTCAACGTGATCGCTTCACCGGCGGACCAGGCGATCGTCGGCGTGGAGGAGGCGGTCAAGCAGGCCGGCGATCTCAAGAAGGTCAAGCTCATCGGGGGCGGCGGCACCTACCAGGCGATCGCCGGTCTCAAGAGCGGGGACTGGTTCGGCACCGTGAACTACTGCCCCACCCGCGAAGCCGAACGCGCCACCCGGATCGACATCCAGGCCGTCCTGGGGCAAAAGGTAAAGCAACCCTACGTGAACAGCTTGACCCTTTGCGGAGCTCCGCTGGAGCTCACCAAGTCGAACGTCGGCTCGTACAAGGGAGAGTGGACGGCCGGATGAGCTCTGCGCGTCTTGTGTGCGGGTGCTCCTCATCTCGCCACCAGCGTCACCGTCCGGCACGTCGTGCCGGACGGTGACGCGATGAGCGCGAACCCTGACCAGCTCATCGCGGAGGTCCGCGCGGTCACCAAGCGGTTCGGATCAGTCCAGGCGCTCCGGGGCGTCGACGTGTCGGTTGCCAGGCAGACGGTCCACGCGCTCGTCGGAGAGAACGGAGCCGGGAAATCCACCCTCGGACGAGTGTTCTCGGGGATCCTCCAGCCCGACACGGGGTCGCTGTACATCGACGGTTCGCCGGTCCGGTTCCGACGGCCCCGAGACGCTCAGCGGGCTGGGATCGTCGCGGTGAGCCAAGAGCTCACGCTGGTCCCGCAGCTCAGCGTGATCGACAACGTGTTCCTGGGGGTCGAGGAGCGCCGAGCCGGACTAGTGGAAAGGAGGAAAGCACGCGAGCGATTCCAGAAGCTGACGGAGCAATTCGGCTTCGACCTTCCCGCGCAGCGACCCGTCGGCCACCTCAGCGTTGCCGATCGCCAGAAGGCAGAGATCCTGAGGGCCCTTGCACGCACAGCGCGGCTCGTCGTGTTGGACGAGCCGACGTCTGCCCTCGTCGCCAATGAGGTCGCTCAGCTTCTCGACATCGTTCGACGGATCGTTGCAAAGGGAATGACGGTCATCTTCGTGTCCCACGCATTGCAGGACGTCCTCGACGTCGCCGACACGGTAACCGTCATGCGTGACGGCCTCGTCGTGTGGAACGGACCGGCCAGCTCCCAGACTCCGGACAGCCTCGCAGCGGCGATGCTCGGCAGAGCGCACGACCTTAGCTTTCCTACCCGGCACGAACCGGCCCGCGGAGATCCCGTGCTCGCCATCCGTGGCCTGGGCCTGCGTCGACGGTTCGAGGACGTGTCCTTCGAGCTACGGCCAGGTGAGATCGTCGGGATCGCGGGTCTGGTGGACAGCGGAGCCAGCATGGTCGCGGGTGCGGTCGCGGGCGTCGTTCGTCCGACGCGCGGACAGATCCTCGTCGGCGACAGACGCGTGCGCCTCTCCTCTCCGACCGACGCGCTGCGCCACGGCATCTCGCTTCTCCCCGAGAGCCGGAGGGAAGGGGGTCTCTTCATGCGGCGACCGATCCGCGAGAACGTGACGATCGGGAACGCGGCCGCCGTGTCGCGCTGGGGCGTAGTACGACGGCATGCCGAGGCGGCGCTGGTACAGAGCCGGCTACGGAGGTTCGACGTTCGCATGTCCTCCATCGACGCGCGCGTCGACACGCTCTCGGGCGGAAATCAGCAAAAGGTCCTGCTGGCCAAATGCGTGTTCGTCAACCCGAAGGTGCTCGTCGCCATGCAGCCGACCCGAGGCGTCGACGTCGGTGCAAAGTCGTCGATCTACGGGTTGCTGTCCGATCTCGCGAAGAGCGGGATGGCGATCCTCATGGTGAGCCCCGAGATCGAGGAGGTCTACGGTCTCGCCCACCGGATCCTCGTCATGCACCGCCGCCGGATCGTCGCAGAGGTCGACCCCAAAGAGACGACCTACGACGAAGTCATGCGTCTCGTGCTCACCGCAGGTCGGACCGGGACGAAGGGAGCCGCATGACGGGCCGGTCCACCGTGACACCCGAGCAGCTCGACGCGCCGACCGCGCGGCCGTTTCGTCGGCTGCCCCTCCCGGCCCTCCCGGGCCTGAAGAGAGCCCAGGACTACGCGATCGTCGTGATCTTCCTCCTCCTGTTCATCGCCTTGAGCCTCTGGACGAGCGCCTTCCTGACGAAGACGAACCTCGTCAACGTGCTCGACCAGAACGCCGCCATGGGAGCCCTGGCGCTCGGGGAGACGTTCGCGATCATCAGCGGCAACTTCGACCTGTCGGTGGGGTCCGTGTACTCGTTGGCGGGCATCGTCGGCATCATGCTCGTTCCCGTGCTGGGTCCCGTGTCGGCGTGCGTCATCGCAGTCCTGTGCGGAACCGTGCTCGGCATCATGAACGGCGGGCTTGTCGTCCTGGGCCGTGTGCACTCGTTCATCGCAACCTTGGCGACCCAGTACATCATCTACGGCCTGGCACTGGTGGTGACCGGTGGAGTGATCGTCCTGGACACGAACCCTGGTTTCCTGGTCGTCGGGCAGGGACGTGGCGGAGGGGTCGAGTGGGCGGTCTGGATCATGCTCGGCTTGGCAATTGCAGCAGGACTGCTTCTTGCCCGCTCGGTGTTCGGTCGGTACGTGTACGCCGTCGGCGGCAACCGGGAGGCGGCGAGGCTCTCGGGTGTCCGGATTGGCTTCGTCGTCGTCGCCGCCTTCGCCATCAGCGGAACCACCGCTGCGATCGGCGGCATCCTGGCAGCATCTCTGGTCGGCACCGCTCAGGCCGGGACCGGGACGGGATTGGTCCTGCCCGCGATCGCCAGCGTCATCATCGGCGGCACCAGCATCTTCGGCGGCGAAGGAGCCATCTGGAGGACCGTCCTCGGCGTGCTCCTCTTCGCAATGATCGGCAACGGCTTCGCCCTTTTGAGCTTGAACGCGACGTACCAGGAGATCGTCGAAGGCGCGCTGATCATCATCGCGGTGGTCGCGGACGCATGGGCGAGGTCGGGAACGTGAGCAACGCGGGCAGCCCCTCGGCGCGAGGTGACCGCGTGCGCGCCGGGGTGGTTCTTCGGGCCACGAACAGCAGATCACGAGATCCGGATGCGGAGGAACGATGAGCACGTACCGAGTCGCAATCGATATCGGAGGCACCTTCACGGACTTCGTCCTTCAGGACGCTGCATCGGGTGAAACGCGAACGGGCAAGATCCTGAGCACGCCGTCGGATCCCGCACAAGCCGTGCTCGCCGGCCTCGGGACGTTCGTGCCCAGCGGCAGTGAGATCAGTTTCCTTGTGCATGGCACCACCGTCGGCCTGAACGCGGTCGTCGAACGCCGCGGCGCGCGGCTGGCGATCGTGACGACCGAGGGCTTCGGCGACGTCTATACCATCGCGGGGAACGACCGGCGCGACATCTTCGACTTCCGCTATCGCAAACCGGTGCCGCTGGTACCGCCTGACCGTGTCGTCGAGGTCAGGGAGCGCTTGGCCGCAGACGGTTCCGTCGTCGTCCCGCTCGACCCGGCTTCGATCGACGCCGTCGTCGAATTCGCCCGCCGAGAGCGGATCGAGGCGATCGCGGTGTGCCTGCTCTTCTCCTATCTCGATCCGCGTCACGAGGTGGCGCTGGCCCAGCAGCTCTCCGAACGCCTTCCTGACGTGACCGTCACGGCGTCGCACCAGGTGTCTCGGCAGTGGCGTGAGTATGCTCGAACCTCCACGGCGGCCCTCAACGCCTATGTCGCGCCCGTCGTGACGCGCTACCTGACGACGCTGATCGATCGACTGGAGAAGCACTCACCCGCTCCGCTGTTCGTGATGCAATCGAACGGCGGCCTCACGGTGGCGCGAGCAGCACGCGACACGCCGGTTCAGACCCTCTTGTCAGGGCCCGTCGGGGGCGCGATCGGCGCCCAGCAGCTTTCCCGGATGCTGGGCCGTGACAACCTGGTGAGCATCGACATGGGCGGCACCTCGTTCGACGTGAGCCTGATCGTGGACGGCTCTGCGACGATCGTCGACGAAGCGACAATCGAAGGGCTGCCAGTCCAGATGCCGATCGTGGAGATCAATGGGATCGGAGCGGGAGGCGGCTCGATCGGCTGGACCGAAGCAGGCGCGATGCGGGTCGGGCCGCGGAGTGCCGGGGCCGATCCGGGACCCGCCTGCTACGGGCGCGGCGGGACCGAACCCACCGTGACGGACGCCAACCTGCTCCTCGGCCGGATCGACGAGCGCAGGTTCGCCGGCGGCGGCATGCCCCTCGACATCGAAGCAGCGAGCAAGGCAGCAGCGCGGCTGGGAGAGCAGCTCGGTCTCGACGTGCGCGCGACCGCGCAAGGCATCGTCGACATCGTCAACGCGAAGATGGCCGACGCCATCCGCACCGCCACGGTGCGGAGAGGGATCGATCCGCGTGAGTTCAGTCTCGTGGCGTTCGGCGGGGCCGGACCGATGCACGCCGTCGAGCTCGCCGAGCAGCTGGAAATCTCCGAGGTCGTCATCCCCGTCTCGCCCGGGACGTTCTCTGCGTCAGGCATGCTGGAGACCGACATCCGACACGACGTCCGCCGAACCTTCTATGCGTCCCTCGCTCAGGTCGACCGCGACACCTTGGAGGCCGCCTTCCTCGAAGTCCAAGAGGAGGGAAGCACGCTGCTACGAGATGAAGGCGTCGAGAGCCATGACATGAGCTTCGAGCGCGTCGCCGACCTGCGCTACCAGGGCCAGGAGTACTCGCTCACCCTCTCCCTCGGCCCGCCAGGACCGATCGACCTGCTGCAGCTGCGCAGACGGTTCGACCAGCTCTATCTCGACCGTTACGGCCACTCCAGTCCCGAAGCTCCGGTCGAGATCGTGCGTCTCGGGGTCGCTGCGACGGGGACGGTGCCACGGCCGGCTCCCTGCGAGCCGCCGTGCGAGCCCAGGGGCGACTGGCCCTTGCGCGGGGTGGTCTTCAAGGGAGCCGTGATCGACACCGCCATCGTACCCAGGGAGCAGCTGGCTCCGAGTGAGACGTACCCAGGGCCGATGATCATCACGGAGGCCACGGCGACGGCGGTCGTCCCGCCCGGTTGGTCGGTCTGCCGGATGCCCGGTGGCCATCTGTCAATTCGCCGTACCGGTGCTGCAACGAAGCAGGTCGCGAACGCTCGAGGGAAGCCGAATCGAGCTGACGCAGGTAGGGCCGAGGCCGTGCAAGTCGACCCGGTCACGACGGAGGTCGTTCGGAACTTCATGACCTCGTGCGCGGAGGACATGAACGCCGCCCTGTTCCGATCTGCGTACACGCCGGTCATCTACGAAGGACGGGATTGCGCGGTCGCGCTCCTGGACTCCGACGGAGAACCACTCGGCATGTCGACCGGTGTGCCGATCTTCCTCGGCAACCTCGAGGTCTGCGTGAAGCTCACGATCGAGCAGTTCGGGCTCGACTGGTTCGGCCCGGGCGACGTGGTCGCGATGAACGATCCGTACCTCCAAGGGACCCATCTCCACGACGTCACCGTCTTCGGCCCCATCTTCCACGCAGGACGCCTGGTCGGGTTCGCTGCGACGCGTGCCCACTGGCAGGACGTCGGTGGGCGGGACCCGGGTACCACGATGGGTTCGATCGAAGTGTTCCAAGAGGGCTTCAGGATGGGGCCGACGCGGGTCGTGAAGGGATACGAACCGCTTCCGGAATGGATGGACTTCCTTCGGCGTGCAAGCCGCTTCGGCTACGAACTGATGGGTGACTTCAGCGCCCAGGTGGCAGCGATCCGAACTGGTGAAGCGCGGGTGTCTCGAATGCTCGACCGGATCGGCGTCGACGTGTTCGAAGCAGCGAAGAAACGGATCTTCGAGCAGGCTGAGGCACTGGATCGTGCGGCGATCTCCGAGCTGCCCGACGGCACGTACCGGGCAGAGGGCTGGCTGGACAATGACGGCTACGGCGCGGAGCCAGTCCGGGTGTGCGTGGCGGTGACGATCGAGGGCGATCGCATGGTGGTTGACCTCGACGGCAGCGCGCGTGCGACGCGAGGTCCGATCAACTGCGGCTACGCCCAGACCGTCTCTGCCGTACGACTGACGTACAAAGCCCTCGTCAACACCCACCTGCCGGTCACCGGCGGGACGTTTGCGACGCTCGACGTCCGCGTGCCTGACGATTGCGTGTTCAATGCCAAAGAGCCCGCGGCCTGCGAATGGTACTTCACGGGCCTTGGGGTTCTTTGCGACCTCATCATGACGGCACTCGCGCCTGCGGTCGGCG
>JAJYMD010000101.1 GCA_021787255.1 Actinomycetes bacterium
CCCGCAAGAGCCACCACGCGTCCGGCCACCGGCATCGCCGGCACGGCCCCGGCCCCGGCCCACGCGCCCGCAAGAGCCACCACGCGTCCGGCCACCGGCATCGCCGGCACCACCCCGGCCCCGGCCCACGCGCCCGCAAGAGCCTCCACCGCGACCCACCACGGCCTGTGCATCGCATACGCAAGGGCAGCCAACACGAAGACACGAGCGAACGCGCTGTCGCAGCTCACTGCTGCCGCTCATCGCAGCGGCCAGACCGTTGCTCAGTACTGTGCCGGCGCGACGTCGCCATCGACGACGGTGCCAGCCAATGCTGGCCCGGCGCACCGTCCGACCACGGCATCCGTCCCGCGTTCGGATCATCCTGGCAGGGCGACGAGCCGCGCACCTTCGGGTCCTCTCACTCCGCATGCTTCGCCGAGCACGAACCCGGGTCGGAATTCAGTTACCCACCGAACGACACGCCCGACGCCCGCTGAGACTTCGAAGCACAGCACCGCGCGGACGGTGGTGCCGGCGCCCTCGCGTGGCAAGGGCTCGGCGGCCGGCACCACGACACGCAACCACGACAGCAATCCCGGCACCCGCACCCGCACGCGCACGCGCTCTGGCAACGGCACCTCCAACACCTCGGTCGAGCAGCCGATGCACGGTCAGGGTGGCGGCTCGGCGACTCCAGCCGCCGGGACGTCGGAGCACCGGACCACACCGTCGATGGTGCCGACGCCCTCGGGCAGCAAGGGCTCGGGCGGCTCGACCACAACGCGCGTCGGCAGCAGCCGCACAAGCGGCGCCACGACCACCACGGCGACCAGCCCCGGCAGCACAGCGGCGCCGGTCGCGCAGCCGGCGCACGGTCGGGGCCGCAGCTCCTCGGCGAGCGTCGTCGAGACGGGTGCCTCTTCTGTCGGGACAACCCCCCGGGCCTCTCCGAGAGCTTGATCATAGGAAAGCGAGCCGACACGCACGCACGGGACCAGCAACCAAAGACCAGACATCACCAGAGAAAGCACCGGAACGTCACTCAGAGAAAGGACACTTTCACAATGCGCAAATTCCAGTTCCTCGTCGCAGCCGTCATGGCAGCAGCGTTGATCGGCGTCCCCTCTGCTGCCGCAGTCGCCGCCAAGCCGCCACATCCGACGACTCCGGCATCGGCGAACGCATCGGCGAACGCCCGAGGAGCCGATACGGCGAGCTCCGCCGACCCGACCGTGGCACCCACGGTGATGTTCGTCCTGCGCGGGACGCTCGGTGCGTACATCCCGGCAACCTCCACCACGAACGGCTCGATCTCCATCACCGTCGGCAGCTCGAACTTCGAGCGGACGGCGCTGAAGGGCCTGACGCTCACGTTCGCCACGAGCCCGGAGACGATCGTCGTGCTGCACGAAGACAAGCCGATCACGCTTGGCGACCGCGGCGTCGTCAAGATCCGCGCCCCCAAAGGTTCCCTCGTAACGACGCTCCTGACGAAGGCCGCGTCCCAGGTGATCGACCAGGGCGCCGGCAGATAGCACAGCGGGAGGCGGATCCCGCACGCGTCGCGGCCAGCTCCTATTCCGCCTGCCAGCCAAGGACATTGCCCCGCCGAGGACCGACCTGAAGCAGGTCCTCGGCGGGCAAGTCCTCAGAGCCCGAGCGGGTCGTACCTGCGGTCCCGCAGCGACGATCCCCAGGGGAGGTACGCCGACACGACCCACTTCGGAGCCTCCGCGATCTCGGTGATCCTGAGGCGTGCCGCCAGGACGCGAGCACGGACCCTCTGGACCGGCTCGACCCGGTCGCGCGACGACACGCAGTCGATGAGCGCGCGGGTGGCGTCCTTCACCCAGGTCATGATTGGAGGCGGAACGCGCCGTCGAGAGCGCTCTCGCCGGCGGTCGCGTACACCTCGCCGCCGTCCCCGGCGAGCGTGACAGGGGCAGTGTCGCGTCCCCAAACGTGCCGCAGCGTGCAGTCGGAGAGGTCGGTCGTACGCGCGCTCGTCCTCTTCACACTGGGCCGATCCCCTCGCGGGGCACCTCGCCGTCGATCACGAAAGCGTCGCTGCTCGTCGGGCGTCAATGCGCGGGCTGTCCACGCTTCTGCAGCCGGTCGAGGAGGATGGCGCCGATCAGCACGGCACCCGTGACGACGTTCTGCCAGAAGTCGGACACGCCGAGCAGATTGACCCCGTTGCCGAGCACCGCGATCACGAGAACGCCCACCACCGTACCGGAGAGACCTCCCACACCTCCGAACAGGCTCGTACCGCCAAGGAGGACCGCCGCCCCCGCGATGAGCGCGATGGTCGTGCCGTCGGTCGGGGTGGCCGCGGCAAGGCGGCTCGCGTTCACGACCCCCGCGAGCGCGCCGCAGAACCCAGCGATGCCGTACACCGAGACCGTCACCGTGCGCGTTGGGATGCCGGCAAGGCGAGCCGCTTCACGGTTGCCTCCCACCCCGAAGACCGCGCGCCCAAAGTGCGTCCAGCGCAGGACGAACGCGCCGACGGCGATGGCGAGGACCAGGGTCACCACCGGCATCGGGATGCCCCACAACGTGCCGTTGCCGAACGACGAAAGCGTCGTGCTTGTGATCGTCTCACTGGCACCGTTCGTGACGACGTCGACGATCCCGTAGAAGAGGGTCATCGTGCCGAGCGTGGCGACGAAGAAATTGACCCCGAAGACGCCGATCAGCACCCCGTTCGACAGTGCGCCGATCGTGAAGCCCCCGAGGAGCACGATCACGACAGCGGGGATGGCGGGGACTCCGGCGTGGACGAGCCCGTAGAGGACCTCCTCGGAGAGGGCCATCATGGCACCGATCGACAGGTCGAAGCCGGCGGAGATCATCACGAAGGTCATGCCCACCGCGACGATGAAGAGGGGCGCATTGGAGACGAGGACGTTCTTCAGGTTGCCCGCAGTGAGGAATGTCGACTCGGTCGCGGCGAGCAGGACCACGAGGACCACGAGCGCGATCGAGGCACCGAGGAAGCTGCGCATCCGTCCGTGGGCCCATCGGGCCGCCCCGAGGGCGGCATTGAGCCGTTCGGGTGCACTGCTCGTCACGCGGCCGCGCCGCTTGCCTTCCGGAGCGCTCGGTCCGACCGGCGCGTCGAGGGCTCGTGGCGTGGCCGGCGCTGAGATCTGGTCGGTCATGACGTCCTCTTCTCGAGAGAGCGGTCGGTGGCGCCTCGAGCCGGTCCTGCGGCTGCGAGGAGCGCAGCTCCCGAAGCGAGCGCGAGAAGCTCCTTCTCGCTGGCCGACGCGGCGTCGACCTCGGCGACCACGACGCCTCTCGAGACGACGATCACGCGATCGCAGGCGTCGAGAAGCTCGCGCATGTCCGAGGAGACCATCAGCGCGCAGTTCTCGTCCGACATGACCTGCCGGCGGATGAGGGCATGGATCTCGTCGCGCGAGTGCACGTCGACCCCGCGGGTGGGGTCGTCGAGCAGCCAGACGGTCGGACGGGCGAGCAGCCATCTTCCGACGACCACCTTCTGCTGGTTGCCTCCCGAAAGCGTGCTCACGAGGGCGCTCGGATCGGACGGGCGGATGCGCAGGTCCTCGATGATCGCCTCGGCGCGCCGCTTGTTGCGACGCTGCGGGAGCGGCGTCAGCGCGATCGAGCCGTGGTTGGACATGGTGAGGTTGAACTCGACGGACTGGCTGCGCACGAGCCCGTCCCTGCCCCGGTCTCCCGAGACGTACGCGATGCCCCGACGGATCCGCCTGCGCAGCGAGGCCTTCGTGACGTCGTGCGAGCGCACGCGCACGGATCCCGAGAGCTTCGGAACGCGGCCGAGGACGGCCGGAAGGACATCCTCGGCGCCGGAGCCGGGGAGCCCGAAGACGCCGACGACCTCACCGGCTCCGATGCGCGCGTCGAGCCCTCGGAGCCTGGGGGTCGTGATCCCCGCGAGCTCGAGAACGGTCGGTCCGTCCCGGGGGCGCGCGCTCGAGCCGGGCGCCATGACGTCGTGCCCGACGATGAGCGATGCGAGCTCGCGCGGCGAGGTCCGGTGCGCGGGCAGCTCCGCCACGATCGTTCCGTCGCGCATCACCGAGACACGGTCCGCGATCTCGGTGATGTCATCGAGCCGTTGGGAGATGAACGCGATAGCCCGCCCTTGCGCGCGCAAGGAGTCGATCACCTCGAACAGCCGCTCGACGTCGCGCATGCCCAGTGCGCTCGTCGGCTCGTCGAAGACGATGACCGCGGCGTCGTGCGCGAGCGCGCGTGCGATCGAGACCAGCTGCTGGCTTGCCCGGTTCAGGCGCGCGACCTCTGCGGACGTCGGGATCCTGCCCTCTGGGTCGACGCGGGCGAGCACCTCCGCGGCCCGCTGCTCGAGCCTCTGCCACGACACGAGCCGGTGACGTGAAGGGAGCGCGCCGAAGAAGACGTTCTCCGCGACGCTCAGGTGCGGGACGAGTGGCAGCTCCTGGGGGACCGCCGCGATCCCTGCCCGGAGGGCGTGTGCGGGGCTGGGGAACCGTGCGAGACGCCCCTGGACCTGCAGCGATCCGCGGGTCGGCCGATGTGCGCCATAGACCACCTTCATCAGCGTCGACTTCCCCGAGCCGTTGGAGCCTGCGAGCGCGTGGACCTCGCCGGCCCGCAGGTCGAAATCGACGCACCGCAAGACGCGCTGGCCCGCGAAGTCCTTCTCGATCCCCCGCAGCGAGAGGGCAACGGGTGGCGCAGCCGTCGTCGATGTCATGCCACTCGAGCGACCCCTTCGGTCACGCCGCCTTTCGTCACGCCTTTTGCACTGCCGCCAGATTTGCCGGCGGCTTCAGCTTCCCCTTCGCGATCTCCGCGAGCGCTCTTGCCCACGGCACATAGGACTTCAGGTTCTGCTTGGTGATCAGCATCACAGGGGGTGTGACCACGAGAGGGACCTTCTTGCCCGCGACGAGGTCCTTCACCATGGTCAACGCGACGAGCCCCTCGTTGTAGGGCTCCACGTCGATCGTGGCTGTGATCTCCCCCTTCTCGACGGCGGTGATGCCTGTCTCGTTGCCCTGCTGGCCGACCACGACTGCCTTCACACCGGCGGCTTTCAGCGAGTGAAAGGCGCCGATCGCGGCACCGTCGAAGTAGGCCATGACCGCGCCGACCCTGTCGTGGTACTTCGTGAGCGCGTCCGCGACGGGCCCGGCTGCGCCTGCGATGTTGTCTGTCACGTCGGACACTGTCTCGAGCCAGTGGATGCCAGGATGTCCCTTCGTCACGTCGGCCCGCTCCGAGGCCATGAAGGCATGCAGCGACGGCACCGGCGCGGCGATGTCGACGCCGAGGACGTTGCCCTTGCCACCCAGCTTCTTGTCCACGAAGGCGGCAGCGAGCTTCGCCCCCTCGTTCACGATGTTCTGGTTGAGGTCGGCGCTGTAGGGGTAGATCTTGGCGGGCGTCGGTTGTTCGAGTGTCGGGACCGCGTTGTAGCCGAGCACGACGATGCCGGCCTTCCTCGCGGCGGTGAGAACCGGAACGAGCGGCGGCCCCGCGAGAGGGAACACCACGATCGCCTTCACCTTCTCGTTGATGAACTGCTGGATGTCGGAGACCTGCTTGCCGACTGTGAGGGCCGCGTTCAACGACTTGACGGTGATGCCCTCACGTGCCGCTGCGGTCGTGAGCACCGCCTGGAATTCGTTCAGGACGGGCTGGGTCCCCTGCGGATTGGAGAACCCGATCGTGTACCCCTGCGGCGGCGCCTTGCGCGCCGCGCCTGCGCTCCCACCCCCGACCGCGGCGAGTGCGCACGCCGTCGCGAGCGCAACTGCACCGGCCAGGAGCGGTCGCCCGAAGAGTGCTCGACGACACATGTCTACCTCCCCCTGCCGTCCGAAGTTCATGCGATCCGGATGTGGACCCCGAAACCTTGGCGGACCGGCCATGCGATTGGAAGAGCGGCACGGCAAATGTACCCGAACGGGTGACAGCGAGCCGCCGTGCCTCACCTCTCGTCACGCCCGAAAGTACCCGTTCGGGGGATACCGCCGCCCCGCCCGACGGCGCTTTGCTTGCCGTGTGGCCAGCGCAGCAGTCTTCCGCACGCCGTCGGCGCGTGAGCGTCGAGCCGTGAGGGCGTCCTCGGGCAGGCCTGGCGTCGCCGAGCCCGTCACCCTCGTCCAAGCCGTCGGCGCGGCACTGGAGGACGAGCTTGCGGCGGATCCTCGAGTGGTGCTGCTCGGAGAGGACATCGGCCGGACCGGTGGCGTGTTCCGGGCGACGGCCGGGCTCCAAGCCCGCTTCGGGGAGCACCGGGTCATCGACACGCCGGCCTGCGAAGCCGGGTTCGTCGGAGCGGCAGTGGGCCTGTGCCTGGCCGGTCTGCGCCCCGTCGTCGAGCTGCAGTTCGATACCTTCTCGTACCCGGCCTTCGAACAGATCGTGTGCCACTTGGCCCGTTACCGGTGGCGCACGGCAGGTGCCACGGACATGCCCGCCGTCCTGCGGATCCCCTATGGAGGCGGAACCCACGCCCCCGAGCTCCACGGCGACTCTCCCGAAGCGCTGTTCTGCCAGGTCCCAGGTCTCGTGGTGGTCACGCCCTCGACCCCCTCCGACGCCTACTCGATGCTGCGCTGGGCCATCAGGCACCCGGACCCGGTGATCTTC
>JAJYMD010000285.1 GCA_021787255.1 Actinomycetes bacterium
CCCTACCTGGCACTACGCCGCCACGTGGAGGTACTGCTCACCCGGACCCACGGCTACAGCTTCCCAAGCGGCCACGCCACGGTCGCCGGCGCGGTGATCGTCGCCCTGCTCCTGGCGCGTAGGCCGGTGGCGTCGGCGCTCGCCACCGTGCTCGGCCTTCTCCTGTGCTTCGGGAGGGTCTACACCGGCATGCACTACCCATTCGACGTCGTCGCTGGCCTTCTCATCGGTGGCTCGGTCGTGGCGGTCACCTGGCCGGTCGCCACGCCGGTGCTGCGCATCGTGGACACCCTGCTCCTCCATACGCCTCTCTCCCCCCTCGTCAGAGCCCGAGCTCGCCCGTCCGGCTCGGAGCCGAGCGCTCTGCCGGCCTTCGGCTCCGCCGGCACGAGCCATGGTGAAGCGCCGCTCCTGGAGGCAGCCCAGAGCACCGGTGCCGAGGGGGAGGGCACCGACGCTCCCACGGAGCCGCCCCGAGGTGCATGACGCCGCGTCCCTCGGCTCGCGTCGTCGTGTGACGAGGGGACAACGGAGGCCTTCCTCCCCAGCGTGGACGAACATTCACCCCCATCCAAAGAGCACCGACCATTTGACGTGGTGGGGACCGCGGTCCGGGCAGCCAACGCGAACCCGGGGCGGACGATGGGCAGCTTCATCGACGAGTGCCTGGGAGCGGCCCCAAAGGAGGTCCGCGGCCGCTACCAGCTGTGGCTGCGGGTCGACCCGGCCGGCCCCAAAGAAGAGGTGGCCGAAGCGGCCGGGCGCCACGACTGCGTCTTCACCGTCACCGCCGAGAAGACCACGAGGGCGAAGGCGCCGATCGTCCGCCTGGCAGGCGATGCGGCCACGATCTGGCTGCCAGAGAGGAGCTGTGTCCGAGGTCATCTTCCGAGCACGTTGCAGCTCAGCTTGCCCAGCGTCGGTGACGTCGTCCGGCTCGGCGTCGGCGTCTGGGCAGTCATCGAAGATCCCGGTCCGCAGCGCTGAGGCCGCGCCCGACGGGCCTCAGCGCACCTTGCGCCAGCGAAGCTCGACGGGACCGGCCGCGAGGTCGACACGCAGCGAGGCGGGTAGCGAGACCGAGATGCTCCGGTTGGGCACCAGGCGAGGGCAACGCACCGCGCGGAGCACCCGGTCTGTCTGGACGAGCTCGATGACCCCTGGGCCGAGGAAACGGCGGACCCGGGTGAGCAGCCGGCCACGCGTAGAGCGCTCCACCGTGCTGGTCAGTCGGGAGGGATGCGTCCACACGAACGGATCGGAAGCCACGAGCTCGACGCCGCGCGTGGGCCATTCGCCCTGTGTGAGGTACTGCACGATCGAGCGGGCAGCCTGCCGCCCCCCGAGCGCGCAGATATCGGCAGGCTCGGCTGCATGGACGAGGTTGCCCGCGGCGAAGAGGCCCGGGTGCCCGGTGCGGAGCCCCTGGTCGACCTGTGGATGGGGCCCGACCATGGAGACCGGCCTGGTGCGGGCCAGCTCGTAGTCCGGCACCCAGGAGCCGGTGAACACGACCGTGTCGCAGGGAACGGACCACCGGGCGTGCGTCCGGCGGTCCTCGAGCTCCACAGCACGGACACGGTCGAAACCCGAAATGGCCACGACGTCGGTCTCGACGAGGAGCGGAATCCGGCGGCGCCCGCAGGCGAGCGCCCGCAACAGTGCGTAGGACTGGGACGCGGGCTGATCCGTGACCATGGCGGCGACGGCGACGCCATGGCCGAGGAGCGTGTGCACGGCGGAGAAGCTCACGTGCTCCGCACCCACCACGACCGCGCGCTCGCCTATGGGGAGATGGAAGAGGTCGGCCAGCTGCTGGAGCGTCCCAGTGGTGAGCACGCCAGCAGGACGATCGCCGGGGACGAGGCGCGCGCTGCGGGGGCGCTCCCGACAGCCGGTCGCGAGCAGCACGGCCTCGGCCGCCCACTGCACCACCCCAGAGGGGCTGGTGGTGACGAGGTGGCCCTCGGCGGACCAGTCCGTGGCCATCGTGGTCAGGTGGATCTCCACGCCGGCCTGCTCGGCGAGGGCCGCGTAGCGGGCGGCATAGGAAGGACCCGAAAGAACGCGGTGCAGGTCGCGCAGCCCGTAACCGGTGTGGCGTGAATGGCGGGGGATGCCTCCGAGCGAGCGCTCACGTTCGATCAGCGCCACATGCACGCCAGCGCTCCGCAACATGAGGGACGCGGCAAGGCCCGTAGGCCCGCCGCCCACGATGAGCACGTCCACCTGGCGCACGCTGCCCGTCCAGTGCGCTCGGTTCGCCGGAGTGGTCACCGGCTACGAGGGATTTGCGACGCGACGAGGTCGTCCGCGCTGCGAGACGGGGTGCTCGGCACGTCGCTGCGGTCACGGAGCAACGCGCTGATCGCTGCCGCGCAGTAGAAGCCCTGGCAGCGGCCGAGCCCTGCACGGGTGCGCCGGCGAAGGCCGTCGGCGCTGCGAGCAGGAAGGATGCCGGCGAGCGCGTCGAGCACCTCGCCACGCGTGACCCGCTCGCAGAAGCACAGGATCTCGCCGTACTCAGGGCGCGAGGCGATCGCGTCGTGGTCCCGAAAGAGCCGCCGCTGGGACTCACCGATCGGCCGCATACGGACCTCGCGATGCCCCACGGCACGCCGGAGGACGACTCCTGCATCCTGGAGCAGGTCGACGACGTGGGCTGCGATGCCCATGGCAGCCGAGAGCCCCGTGGACCGGATGCCTCCGACGCACACGTAGCGCTGCGTCGCGTCGCAGTGGATCTGGTAGTCGGCGTGCTCGGTCGCCGCCCGAAGGCCCGCGTACGTGGCGGTGACCTCCTCGTCGACGAGCTCAGGGAGGATCGTGCGCCCCTTGGCCAACAGATCGTCGAGGCCCTGCCTGGTGGTCTGGGTGCCCGTGCGGTCGTCCAGGTCCTCGGCCGTGGGTCCGAGCAGCACGTTGCCGAACACGGTGGGAGCGATGAGCACGCCCTTGCTCACCGGCGTGGGGACGGGCAGGAGGATCGACGACACCAAGGGGCGGGCCAGCTTGTCGAAGACGATGAGCTGACCTCTCCGCGGATGGATCGTGAAGCGCTCGTGGCCCATCATGCGGTCCACGAGGTCGGAGGACAGGCCTGCCGCGTTCACGACCCAACGTGCCCGAACGGAGCCTCGAGACGTGGCGAGCTCGTAGACGCCAGCGCCGGGCTCGATGGACTTCAGCGCGGTGTCGAGCTCGAGCCGCACGCCGTTGGTGACAGCCTCGGTGGCGAAGGCGAGTGGCATGGTGAAGGGGCAGACGATGCCTTCGCCCGGCACCGCGAGGCCTCCCAGGGCTCCCGGACCGAGCTTGGGTTCCGCGGCGTAGAGGTCTTCGGCACTCACGGTGTGCACGTCGTGACAGCCGTTCGCCTTCGCCTGGAGCCGGAGGGCGTCGAGACGCGCGAGCTGCTCAGGGCTCCACGCGACCAGCAACGCTCCCGGAGTCTCGAGTGGGATGCCCGCCTGTGCGGCGTAGTCGCCGAGCAACGGATAGGCCCTCCTGAGCAGCGCCGCCTCCAGCGATCCGGGCTTGGCATCGAAACCAGTGTGGCGAATCGCCGTGTTGGCCTTGGAGGTCCCGGTCCCCACGTCGTGCCCGGCCTCCAGAACCACGGTGCGCAACTCGTAGGTGCTGAGCTCCCGCGCGATCGCAGCACCGACCACGCCCGCACCGACGATCGCGACGTCGTAGGTGAAGCGCCCGTCTGCGGTGCCCACAGCGGTCACCCGCCGGGTTCTGCGGCACCGACCCCTTGGGCGAGCGCGTCCGCTGCCCGGAGCCACCGCTCCATGCGGTGCTCGGCTTCCCCGGTTGAGCACGCCGGCTCGTAGGTGGCCGTGGGGGCCCACGCCGAGACCGCATCCCGCGGGGTCGCGGCATGACCGAGGCCGATACGGGCGAGCGCTGCCACGCCGAGGGCCGTGGCATGAGGGGTCGAGTACACGTCCACGGGCACCTGGAGCAGGTCGGCCTGGGTCTGCACGAGGGCTGCGGATCGAACCAGACCGCCGTCTGCTCGTAGGCGCTCGATCGGAAGGCCGACGTCTTGCATGCCCACGCGGGCCAAGTGGGTGACGTTGGCGGCGATCCCCTCGATCACCGCGCGCACGAGCGCCGCCCGGTCCGTGCCAAGACCGAGGCCCACCCAGCCAGCGCGGGCATGCGGGGCCCAGTAGGGCGCTGCGAGGCCGCTCAGGGCCGGCACGAAGATCTCCGGCCCGTACCTGGTCTTCGGGCTCGGTCCCTGCGGAGGACCCATGACCAGGCCGTCGAGATCGGTCACCGACCCGAGGATGCCCGTCGAGACGAGCCAGCTCACCGCGGAGCCGGCGGTGTAGACCTGTCCGTCCAGACAGTACGTCGTGACGTCGTCGATGCGCCACGCCACGCACGTGGCGAGGCCCGACTTCGAGCGGGGCGAAGAGCTCCCGAGATTGGTCAACAGGAAGGCACCGGTGCCGTACGTGCACTTCGCCTGGCCCGGTTCGAAGCACGCCTCAGCGAACAAGGCGGCTTGCTGGTCGACCGCCGTGCCCACCACCGGCAACTCCAAGCCGAATGCGCGCGTGCGCCCGACCATGTCGGTGTTCCCCACGATCCGGGGAAGGGTGGACATGTCGACGCCGAAGAGCGCGCAAAGCTCCTTCGACCACTCCCCTTTGTCGAGGTCGAGGAGGAGCGTCCGGGACGCGGTGGCGGCGTCGGTCACGTAGTTCCCGGTCAGCCGGTGGAGCAGCCAGGTGTCCGTGGTGGTGATCACCGCGTCCCGGGGAACCTGCGGGCGGAGCCAGGCCATCTTGGGCGCAGAGAAGTACGGGTCCAGCTCGAGCCCGCTCAGGGCCCGCACCGCGTCTCGCTCGGCCGTGAGCGCGTCCGTGACCGAGGCAGCCCGCCGATCCTGCCAGCCGATCGCAGCCGAGAGCGGCTCGCCTGTGGGGTAGCGCCACGCGAGCACCGTCTCGCCCTGGTTGGCCAGCGCCACGGCTGACAGCTCCACACCCGCCTGGGCTACCGCTGCACTGCCGGCCGAGAGGACCGAAGCCCAGAGGGTTTCGGCCCCCGTCTCGACGCCGCCTGTCCCGACTGCTCGGAGCGCGACCGGGACTTCTACTTGGGCGGCGATCGACCCATCTGCCAGCACCACCAGTGCCTTGGTCGCGGACGTCCCCTGGTCGAGCGCGAGGACCGCGGCGCTCACTGGGCCCGGGGTGTCTGCGGAGGAGGGGCCGAGACGCCGACCGTGGCGGAACCCGCTGGTGTCGCCTCCTCTCGAAGCGCTTCGCCTGGCATGGCGAGCGAGCGTCGCGTCAGGAGCATGTACGCAAAGTACAGCAGGCCGATGCCCGTCATGATGCCTGCGTACTCCCAAGGCGTGGTGAATGTGCTCGCCCGGAAGATGGAGAGCTCGAACGCGAGCCACACGAACGCGACGAGGATGACCAGGACTTCCCACCTCCCGAGCGAGAACCCGTGCGCCGAAGGGAGACGCCTGCGCGTGAAGGCGTAGAGAAGCACCGTCACGAGGTAGATCACCGCCGGCATGAGCGTCGCGGCGCTGAAGAGCTTGAAGAGCGAGTCGGTACGGGTCGCGAAGATCGCGAGCACGATCTCGATGAGCACGCCGACCGTGACAGCCGCAAAGATCGGGCTGTCGGTCTTCCTGTCCACCACGCGGAGCACCTTCCAGCCCGGGAAACGCTGGTCACGCGACATGGCCCACGTCACGCGGGTCGCGGTGACGAAGATGACGAGCCCACAGGCGAAGATCGAGTAGAGCACGACCACCAAGAAGATCTTGCCCACCGCTGTGCCCAAGATCCGGACCACCACGTCTGCGATCGGCGTCGAGGATGCCGCGAGCGCCTTCAGGTTCCCGGTCGCTGCCGAGACCGCCACCAAGAAGGCGAAGCCCAGTGCTCCCGAGAGCGCCACCGAGCTCCACATGGCACGCGGCACGATCTTCTCGGGCTCCTGGGTCTCCTCGGCGAGGTTCCCTGCAGCCTCGAAGCCCACAATGGTGAACGCGCCGATGAGGAACCCCAGGATCCAGGGGCCGTCGGAGGACCCGGTCCCCAGGTTGAAGTACCCAGCGTGCGAGATTGCTGCAGTCGACACCACGTGCCCCCAGTTCAGGAGCGAGCGTGCTGCGCCCACGACGAGGAGGAGAACGGTGAGCAGGCCGATGCCCGCGATCTCGGTGCCAACGGCGCCGTTGTTGATGCGCTGGGTCAAGCTCGTGGAGAACATGATGAGGAGCCCCTGTGCGAGCACGATGAGCGCCGTGGCCAGCCAGACGTTGTCCTGGGTGCCCGTGTAGCCGAAGAGCGCGGGAGCGACCGTCGAGGCGAGGGCGTAGTCCACCGCCACCACGTCGACGACGAGGAAGGCGAACACGAACCAGCCGAGGATCCATCCGACATAGGGGTTGGCGAGGCGGGACATCCATTGGTAGGAGTAGCCCGCGAGCGGGATGCGCGAGGAGAGCACGGCGAACACGAGGGCAACCATGAGCACGCCCACGACGACCAGGGGCCACGTCCAGATGCCGAGCGGGCCGCTCGAGCGCAGCGTTGTGCCATAG
>JAJYMD010000295.1 GCA_021787255.1 Actinomycetes bacterium
AGGCGGCACGGTTGGCACGGACGCCGGAGGCGGCACGGTTGGCACGGACGCCGGAGGCGGCACGGTTGGCACGGACGCCGGAGCCGACGACACGGGCGACACGGGCGACACCGAGGTGCGCGACACGCGCGACACGGGCGACACCGAGGTGCGCGACACGGGCGACACGGCGCGTCCGCTCGTGCACGGGCGAACCGCAGGCGTCACGCTGCGCATCCCCGAAGGCTGCCTCGGCGCGGAGGTCCGGCTCCTCACGGCCATCCCCTGCATCGTCGGACTGCAAGCGGAGCTCCCGGCCAAGCGTGCCCGCAGAGCGGTGGAGGTCGTCGCCTACCTCGCCATGCACGCCCCCGAGCCCGTCACGGGTGACCGGCTCCGCACGCGGGTCCTCGGATCTGCCGACGCCGACGCCGCGTCCAAGACCCTCTTCAACACGGTCGGAGCCGCACGCCGCGCCCTCGGCGTCGCGGCCGACGGGGAGCTCCTCTTCCCGCCGGCGTCCCGGTCGGGCCATTACCGCCTCTCCCCGTGGGTGACCGTCGACGCGCTGCGCGCCTGCGCGCTGCTCCGGGACGGTCTGGCCTCGGGTGACCAGGCCGAGTCCCTGTCGCGGCTTCGAGAGGGGCTCGAGCTCGTAGACGGTGAGCCGCTCGGCGGGATCCTCACCGGTTATGCCTGGTGGCGCGGAGAGGGTCACGAGCGCCGTGTCGCCGACGCGGTCGTCGACGGCGCGTGCGGGCTCGTCCGGCTGGCACTCGGCTCCGGCGAGCTCGACCTGGCCCGATGGGCCCTGGCACAGGCGAGGAAGGTGGAGCCCTACAGTGAGTCGCTCACCCGTGCGGCCATGCGCGTCGCCGCAGCAGCAGGTGACGCGAGCCGCCTCCACGCCGAATGGCGCGAGTGCCAGCACCAGATGGACGAGCTCGATCCGGGCGGCAGGCCCTCCGAGCGGACGGAGCGGCTCTACGCGCTCCTGCGCCGTCAGCTCGCGGGGGCTCGCGCCGAAGAACCCGCTCAGCTCAGCTTCGCCGCGATCGACGCCGCCCCCTTCAAGACCGTGCCGTCCGCGCCTTCGACCGTGTAGTGGCGCGACGGCCGTGCGCGGGCCTCTGCGACCATATCGGACAGCAGGGTGCGGAACGGCACCACCGGGTCGATCCACAGATATCGCGCGAGGGAGCCCGGGACCGTGTTGATCTCGTTGACGAAGAGCTCGTGGCCGTCCGAGAGGAAGTCCACGCGGGCGACCCCGCGCACCGAGCAGAGCCGGGCCACGGCACTCGCGACGTCCCGCAACGTCCGGCCGAGCCCTTCGTCGATGTCGGCCGGCAGCTCGCGCGGTGCGCTCGCCATGCCCTCACCGCCGACGTACTTGTCCGCGTACCCGAGGATCTCGGGCTCGCCTGCCGCTCCCCCGGCTCGGGGGGTGCGCAAGGGCCGCTCGATGGCAGAGAGCGCGAGCTCGGGCCACGTCCGCACCCCGATCTGCAGGTCGAAGAGGTCCGCTCGATAGGGCTCGATGACCGCCCCGGCTCGGAGGTGCCGGTTCGCGCCGAGCAGGGCGACGGCGGTCCCGACGTCGGCGACGTTCGCCGCGATGCCGATCGAGGACCCTCCGAAGCGGGGCTTCACGATGTAGGGAGGGCTGAAGCCGACCTCGCTCGTCGTCACGTCCAGCAGGGCGCGCTGCAGCGTGGGCAGGCCCGCTGCTGCCATCACGGCCCGGAACGCCAGCTTGTCCATGCCGATCGCCGCACCTGCGAGCGTCGGGCCGGTGTACTTGACCCCTGCGAGGTCGAGGGCGCCTTGCAGCGTGCCGTCCTCGCCAGGCCCGCCGTGGCAGCACACCACGGCGACGTCGATGCCGAGCGGGCGGGGGCGGCCGAACCGCCCGGCTTCGGAGCTGAACCCGGACTCGAGGAGCAGCTGGACCCTCGTCGCACCACGAGGCACGCCCTCGACGAACGCGTTCGCTTCGAGTCCCGGATCGACCTCGTACCACTCACCCGTCTTGGTCCAGTAGAGGCAGCGCGCACCTAGGGCACGCGCGGCCTGCAGACCGGTGAGAACGCTCACGTCGTGCTCGGGGGACGGGCCGCCGAAGACGACAGCGAGGTCGGAGGTGAGATCGGCCATGCGTGCTCCTGGGCTGCGGCGGTCCGACGGCGGTCGCCTCGGCGCCGGGGCTCAAGGGTAATGGTCCGGCAGGTCGTTCTCGTAGAGCACCGCGTCGCCCGGGCCGAGGTGCGCGCGCACCCACGCCACGGCCTGCTCCCGGGTGCGCACCACGACCGCCCGCCCACGCCCGCGCGCTCCGCGGAGGAGCGCGCGCCGGTTCGTGAGCCCCACGATGACCAGGGTCGACGCGACTTCGCAGGCGGCTCGAGCGAAGGCTTCGTTCTCCTCTGCCTGGCGCGGACCCAGCTCGACCATCCCGGGGCTCACCACGACCCTTCGCCCCGTCACGGGCGCCTTCGCCAGCATCTGGAGCGCAGCGCGCGCTCCCGCCGGGTTCGAGTTGAAGGTGTCGTCGAGCACGTAGACGCCCGAAGCAGACGTGTCGGCGGTGAGGCGGTTCGCGACGGGCGGGAGGGTCGGGATGCGCTCCAGCACGGCCGACGCCGGCACGCCGAGCTCCAACGCGACCGCGATCGCGACCGCGAGGTTGGCCGGCTGGATCCCCGGACGCAGCGGGGCCGCCACGCCCACGGTCGTCCCGTCGACGACGACCGCCACGCCGCCGCTGTCGGGGTGGACGCGCACGTCGGCGACCGGGTCCTCGACTGCGGCCCGGACGACTCGCGGCGAGCCCGCAGAGCCGGCCAGGAGCATGCCGAAGCTGGCCAGGCGGCCGTCATCGGCGTTGACGACGACGGTCGACGCCCGCTCTACGATCTCCGACTTGGCGGCGAGGATCGCGTCCTCCGTGCCGAAGCGCTCGAGGTGCACCGGGCCGATCGCGGTCATCACCGCGATCTCGGGCGGGCACCACCGGCAGAGGTCTCGGATCTCGCCGGGACCGTAGGTGCCCATCTCCGCGACGAAGACGTCGGTACCCTCAGCGAGATGCTCGTTCACCGCGCGTGCGAGACCGCCCCGGTTGTTGAAGGACGCGGGGGTCGCGACCACGCTCTTCGTGCCCGCGACGAGGTGGGCGACATGGTTCTTCGTCGACGTCTTGCCGTAGGAGCCGGTGATCGCCACGATCCTCGGCGCGACCCGCCTCAGCCGGTCGGCCGCCATGGCGACGAACCGCTCGGACAGTCTGCGCTCGATCGGCGCGGTCACGAAGAGCGCCGCGTCGACGAGGGCCGGAGCGACGACGATCCCCGCGGCGGCGAACGGCGCGGGCGCGCCGAGCCCGGCGCCGAGCCCGAGCAGCGCCGCTTCGAAGAGGAGCCAGACCCCCGCGACCGTCTGGAGGCGTCGGGTACGCACCAGCGGCGACGTGCGGCCGCGCACAGTCAGATGCAGAGGCCCGAGCACCGCAACCGCCGCCGTGCCGAGCGCGAACAGTGGCCAGAGGCCGCTCAGGACGACGCCCGCCAGGGCGACGGCGCCGAACGCGGCGTTCATCGGTTCGCTCGTCCACCATCGCATCGCGAACCGGCTGACCGAGTCGGCGATGTAGTGCTCTCGCTGCGCGACGCGCAGCCATCTGGCACCTGAGGGCCCCAGCGAGAGGACGCACGCGCCGAACGCGCCCCACGCCGCCCAGCTCGTGGCGCCGAGCAGCGTGGCCGTCATCGGAGGTGGCGCTCCAGTGCCGCTCGAAGCTCGCGCGGCGCGCCGAGAGGCACGAAGTGGCCCACGCCGGGCAGGACGACAAGCTCGGCGGCGTCCCCGGCCCTGTCGCCTGCCAGTCGCTCGAGCGCGGCGCGCGCGACGGCGACCGGCACTGTCACGTCATCTGCGCCCCAGACGAGCGTGACCGGGCATGCGAGCGTGTCCAGCTGCGCCTCGTAGCTCTCGGCGACCGTGCGACCGAGCACCTTGCGCATCACCCCGACCGCGGCCGCGTAGTCCGCCGATCCGTAGCGTCGTCGGGCACGCTCCAGGCGCTCCTCGCCGAGGAGACCCGCCCGGTGCAGCAGCCGCACCCCCCGGTACGCGAGCGGCGGTCGGCGCGGGGGCCTGACGCGCAGGAGCGGCACACCGGTGAGCACGAGGGCCCGCACGGACTCCGGCCGCGCCGACGCGAGGTGGAGCGCGACGCGGCCGCCGAAGGAATGGCCGACAACCACGATCGGGAGGTGCATCTCCTCCAGGACCGCCCCGACGTACGCCGCGTAGTCCGCCGATCCCCACGGCTCTGGCGGGGGCGGCGTGGCTCCGAAGCCAGGGAGGTCGACCGCGATCGCGCTGAGCTCCGAAGCGCCCGCAGGGCGCAGCACGGCATCGAAGTCGCGATGGGTGCGACCCCAGCCGTGAAGGGCGAGCACCGTCGGCTCGTCGCCCCCCGACCGGGTGCCGAACAGCCGTCCGCCCGCGAAGGTGCGCAACATGCCGCTCACCCCCTCCACCCTCTGTTCTCTGCGCCCTTCGGTGCCCATGTGCGGCCGCATTCTCGCGTGCGCGCGCTGTGGCGCGAGCAGCCCCTTCTGCGCACCGTCGTCGGGTCCCCCCAAGGTCGCCGGGCCCCCCAGGGCTCCCTGGACGTCGATAGCGTGGCCGGCGTGTTCGCGTCCTTCGACGCCACGTCCCGCCCAGACGTCGCGAGGCTCCTGGCCGACCTCGAGCCGGCCCAGCGGGAGGCGGTGCTGGCGAACGACCCCGTGGTCTGCGTCCTCGCGGGCGCCGGGACCGGCAAGACGAGGGTGCTCACCCTGCGCGTCGCCCGTCGCGTGAGGGACCAGAGCGCCCACCCCTCGCACGTGCTCGTGTGCACCTTCAGCCGCAAAGCCGCCCAGGAGTTGCGCGGCCGCCTCTGGACGCTCGGGGTCGGGGAGGTGGAAGCCGGGACCTTCCACCGCACGGCGCTCCGCCTGATCGCGCACTACCGGCGCGACCGCGGCGACGCACCACCGCGCATCGTCGAGGATCGCCGACGGTGGCTCGCCGATCTCCTCGACGCCGGCGCGGCGTCACGCGCTCGGGGGCGAGCCCCGAGCTTCCGCCCCTCACGGCGGAACGCTTCGGAGGGTGACGACGCCGGCCGGCTCGATGCCGAGATCGGCTGGGCGAAGTCCCAGCTGGTTGCGCCGGGCGACTACGAAGAGGCGGCGCGGCGTGCGGGTCGGCGCCCGGCCATACCGGCCGCGAGGATCGCAGAGCTGTACGGTCTCTACGAGGACGCGCGGCGCGTGCGCGGGGTCCTCGACCTCGATGACCTGCTGTGGCACTGCGGTGATCTGCTCGAGCAGGACCCTCGCTTCACGCGAGCGATGCGCTGGTGGCACCGTCACCTCTTCGTCGACGAGATGCAGGACCTGAACGACGCGCAGTACCGTCTCCTGCGGTTGCTCGTCGGTGAGGAGCCCGACCTCTTCGTCGTGGGCGACCCCAACCAATCCGTCTACGGCTGGAACGGCGCGCACCCCGAGCTGCTGCGCCGGGTGACCGAGGAGCTCGCCGGGACCCGCGTCGTGCGCCTGGAGACCAACCACCGCTGCGCCGCGCCCGTCGTGCGGGTCGCCTCCGCGGTCCTCGGGAGCGAGCCTCCGGCGAGCGCCCGCGGCGAGGGCCCCCTGCCGATCGTGGCGTGCCTGCAAGACGACGCCGAGGAGGCACGCTGGGTGGCGCGGCACGCTTGGCTCGCCCACCGGCCCGGGAGACGCTGGTCGTCGATCGCGGTGCTCGCACGGACGAACGCCCAGCTGGCGCGGCTCGCCGAAGCGCTCGACGCAGAGCACGTCCCGTACCGCATCTCCGGCGCGGAGCTCGGACCGGGCAGTGACGTCCGCGGCGCGCACGAAGGCCCACGGAAGCCCACCGCACGGGAGGACGAGCTCCTTGGTGAGGACCATCCCACCGACCACGGCGGTGCAGACGAGGTCGCCGACGGAGCGCACCGGACGAGCGGTGCTCCCTCCGGGCTCGGCGAGACCCCCGACGCCGACGACGCTGTCGTGCTGAGCACCTTCCACCGCTCGAAGGGCCTCCAGTGGCGGACCGTCTTCGTGGTCGGCGTCTCCGACGGTCTGGTCCCGCTCGTCAGCGCCCGGTCGGGCGCCGCCAAGGCGGAGGAGCGGCGGCTCTTCTACGTGGCCCTCACCAGGGCCGAAGAGGAGCTCACCTGCACCTGGGCGCTCCGACCCGACGCAAGCGCGCCCGACGGCACGGCCGAGCGTCGCCCCTCGCCGTGGCTCCCCGCCGTCGAACGCGCGGTCGGAGAGCTCCGCAAGGAGGCGGCCGTGGCGGGCCCCGCGCAGGCCGCGGAGCACCTCGCGAAGATGCGGGATCTGCTCGCTCGACCCCCCGCCGGCTCCGACGGAACCCCAGGATGAGCGGGCCCTGGCTGGATGGCCGGGTCGTCTGCCTCTCCGGGCGAGCCGGCGGCGCCCGTCGACGCGT
>JAJYMD010000068.1 GCA_021787255.1 Actinomycetes bacterium
CGGCGGGCGCGCCGTGCCCTGACGATGGGCGCGACCGCGGTTGCCCTCGGCGCCGCGCTGACGATGGGTGCGACGGTGCTGGCGCCGTGGGCGCAGGCGACCACCACCCATCGACGGGCGGTGCACGGCGTCGTCACAGTCGAGGGCGCGAAAGTAGGCGTCGACGCGGGGCTCGCCGCGAAGGTCCCTGCTGCGGTGAAGAAGACCGGTCTGGTGGACGTGACCTACAACGACGCCCCGCCCGACGAGCTGGTCGTCGGCAGTCGGCTCGTCGGCTGGGAGGTCGACCTGGGCAGGGCGGTGGCGGCGACCCTCGGGGTCGGCTGGCACGCGATTGCCTCGGGGAACTTCACAGGGTTCATCCCAGGGCTCCAAAACGGTCGGTACAACACCTCGTTCACCTCGTTCATCTACACGCCTGCACGCGTGAAGGCGATCGACATCGTCACCTACTACGACGTGGGCACCGGCTTCGCGGTCCTGAAGGGCAGCCCGATCCACATCACCACCTTCACCGACCTGTGCGGCAAGAGCGTCGCGGTCATCGAGGGCTCCGCGTTCATCGAGCAGCTCCACGGTGTCGACCCGGCCTGCGCGAAGAGGAAGCTCCCGCCGGTGAGGATCGCCACCTTCCCCTCGGACGCCGCCGCGGAGCTGGCGGTGACGAGCGGAAGGGACCAGATCTACTCGAGCTCGGAGGACCAGCTCGCCTGGCTCATCAAGGAGTCCCAGCACTCGTTGGTCCTGCAGCCGCTGAACTACCTGCCAACCCCCGAAGGTGCAGGTGTGGCAAAATCTGCGAAGATCGCAGGGCTCGTGACCCAGGCGATGGACCATCTCATCGCGACCGGCGCGTACAAGAAGATCATGGAGCACTGGGGCATCTCCTACGGCCTCGTCCCCGCTGCCCACCTCTACACCTAGACCCCGAAGGGGTTCTTCGCGTGCCAGAGGAGGCGCACCGTCGTCCGTGGCAACCGGACCCGAGGTGCGTGCCGGTCTCCGTGACGCAGCGCCGTCCGCCGACGAGCTGAGCGCCGCGCCGGGCGAGCCGCTCGGGCCGTCCGCGGGTGGCGGCGGCACGCGCGTTCCCGGGTGGAGTCGAGCCGATTTCTCCGCGTTGGTCCGCAGGCCGGCGCGCTGGACGGTGGTCGCGGTCGCGTTGGTGCTCCTCGCGATGCTTGGCCACCTGCTCGTGACCTCGAGCAGCCTGCAGTGGAGCGTCGTCGGGCACTGGTTCGTGAACGGCGGGATCCTCTCGGGGCTGGTCCGCACCCTCTACCTGACCGCGGCGGCAATGGTGATCGGGATCGTCGGGGGCACCGTGCTCGCCCTCATGCGGCTCTCGAAGAGCTGGGTGCTCCAGAGCGCGGCGTCCGTCTACATCTGGTTCTTCCGCGGGACGCCCCTCCTCGTCCAGATCCTCTTCTGGTTCAACATCGCCTCGTTCGTGCCTCGCATCTCGATCGGGATCCCTTTTGGACCGAGCTTCGCGTCGGCGAGCACCAACGCACTGGTGACGACCCTCGTGGCCGCGCTGCTGGGTCTCGGGCTGAACGAGGCCGCCTACATGTCGGAGATCGTGCGGGCCGGCATCGTCTCGGTGGACGCTGGACAGACCGAGGCCGCGCTGGCGCTCGGCATGACCAAGCGGTTGACGTTCCGGCGGATCGTCCTGCCGCAGGCGATGCGGATCATCATCCCGCCAACGGGCAACCAGACGATCGGGATGCTGAAGGGGACGAGCCTGGTGAGCGTCATCTCGCTGCCGGAGCTGCTCTACTCGGTCCAGGAGGTCTACGCCCGGAATTTCGAGACCATCCCACTGCTCGTCGTCGCAAGCCTGTGGTACCTCATCGTGACGAGCGTCTTGTCGGTCGGCCAGCATTTCGTGGAGCGCCGGTTCCGCCGCGGCCACGAGCGCAACGCGAAGACGACGTTGCGCGGGCGCCTGCGCTCACGCCCGCAGTCGATCGACGCGTCCGGCAACGACGTCGAGATGCAGGCGGGCGTGCACTTCTAGGGCAGCGTGCACTTCCAGGACGAAAGGAGACGCAAGGAGGTGATGACGTGACGACGAGCGCGCCGGTTCGGGTCGAACCGGCAGAAGAGCCGATCCTGCGCATCGAGGCGCTCGAGAAGTCCTTCGGGAGCACCGTCGTCCTGCGCGGCGTCAGCCTGGAGGTCCGGCTCGGGGAGGTGCTCTGCATCATCGGCCCCTCGGGGTCGGGCAAGAGCACGATGCTGCGCTGCATCAACTACCTCGAGCGCCCGTCCGCCGGGCGGATCTACGTGGACGGTCAGCTCATCGGCGCTCGTCTCGAGAGAGGAAGGCTCGTCGAGCTCTCCGCCAACGAGCTGGCCGCTCAGCGCCAGCAGATCGGGATGGTGTTCCAGAGCTTCAACCTCTTCCCCCACATGACCGCCCTGGGCAACGTCATGGAGGCACCGATCAGGGTCAAGATGGAGCCGAAGGCGGAGGTCGAGCGACGCGCGCGTGAGCTGCTCGTCCGGGTCGGGCTCGCCGACAAGGCAGACGCCTTTCCGGTCCAGCTCTCAGGTGGCCAGCAGCAGCGCGTCGCCATCGCCCGTGCCCTCGCCATGCGCCCCAAGCTGATGCTCTTCGACGAGCCGACGTCTGCGCTCGATCCCGAGATCGTCGGCGAGGTGCTCGACGTCATGCGGGGGCTCGCGACCGACGGGATGACGATGGTCGTCGTCACCCACGAGATGGGGTTCGCTCGCGAGGTCAGCGACAGGGTGGTCTTCATGGACGGGGGAGTCATCGTGGAGTCGGGCAGTCCCGACCAGGTCCTCGTCCACCCGAGCCACCCGCGCACGCGCCAGTTCCTCTCGCGCATCACCGGTGCCGAGGTCGCCGACCAGGTGGAGGAGCACGCTGCGCCGAGCGCTCGAGGAGGCGGATGATGAGGATCGGGGCGAAGGTGCCGAACAGCGGTCCGCTCCCCGCAGAGCGCGGGATCGCTGCCATGGCCGCGGAGCTCGAGGACGCGGGGTTCGAGTCGCTGTGGGTGAGTGACCACGTCGTCATGACCGAGCGGATCGAGTCGCGCTACCCCTTCGCCGCCGACGGGAAGGTCACGTGGCCCTCGGACACGCCCTACGTGGATGCCATGGTCGCGCTCGCCGCGATCGCGACTGCCACCCGCCGCGCGGTCATCGGCACGGCGGTGCTCGTCCTGCCCCAACGCCACCCTGTCGTCCTCGCCAAGCAGGCGGCCTCTATCGACGTCATGAGCGGCGGGCGGCTGGTGCTCGGCGTGGGGGCGGGGTGGCTCGCCGAGGAGTTCGAGGCGTTGAACGTGCCCTTCGCCTCTCGTGGGAGCCGGTTCGTGGAGTGGATGGAGCTCCTGAGGGCCTGCTGGACGGGCGCGCCCGCTCCATTCGAGGGCCAGCATTACACGCTGCCCCCGGGCGTGTGCTGCCTCCCGCGACCCGCGCACCACGTCCCGCTCCTCGTGGGCGGCCACTCCAAGGTGGCCTGGCGGCGCGCCGGGGCGCTCGGCGACGGCTGGCTGGCGCACCAGTCCGCGACTGCGCTCGACGTGGAGGAGCTGCGCGCGGGCATCGCCGTGAGCCAGGACGCCGCCGTCGGTGTGGGTCGCGACCCAGAGAGGCTCTGGACCACCCTGCGCATCATCGACTCGGCGACGCGCGCCGGGGTCGTCGCCGGCACCCTTGCGGCGCTCGCCGAAGCCGGCGTGGACGAGGTGGTGGTGGACACCGACTGGACGACGCCAGGCGCCGCGGCCGCGACCTTCAGCGCGCTCGCCGCGGCGAGGGAGGAGGTCGGCCGATGAGCCACGACGACGCAGTCGCCCTCCCTCCTGGCGCGCAGCTCGCGCGGGCGGGTGCGGGGGACCTGCTGGAGGAGCCGACGAACGCCGCGCAGGTCCGGCCGATCGTCCGGTTCTCCGAGGGGTCGTCGTCGACGAGCGTCACCTGGGTGGCGATCGACGGGCGTCACCGGCAGCTCTCCTCTCGGCGCTCCACGCGTTGCTACTACGTGCTCTCGGGCGAGCTCACGTTCCTGCTCACCCCCGGGCCGCCGCTCGTCCTGCGCACTGGCGACGCGCTCGTGGTCCCGAGAGGTACCGAGTACCGGTTCGAGGGGACCGCGACGTACCTCGTGATGAACACCCCGGCGTTCGAGCCAGGTGACGACGAGTACGCAGACGAGCACGCATAGGGCTGCCTCGGCGAGCTGGGAGCGGCGCGGGCTCGGCCGGCGGCTCCCCGGAGCCGAGCCAGGGTGGGGTCAGCGGACGTACGCTGCCCCGTTGATGTCCAGCGTCGCGCCGGAGAGGTGCCGGCACAGCCCGCTCGCGGCGAACGCCACCAGGTTCGCGACCTCGACGGGTGGCACCATCTCGCCGAGCGGGAGGATCGCCTTGACCGCGTCCTCGCCGCCGCGCGTGGTGGCGGCGATCTCTGACATACGGGTCCTCACGATCCCCGGCGCGATGACGTAGGCGAGCACACCGTCTTTCGCGTGGTTCCTCGCGATGGTCTGGGTCATGGCCCGGATGGCCGCTTTGCTCGCCGCGTAGGCGGTGAGCTGGGGGATCGCCGAGCCCTGTTCGGCGACCCAGCTCGACATGGTCACGATGACCCCGCCGCCGGTCTCACGGAAGTGCCGCACCGCCTCGCGCATCAGGTCGGCCGGCTCTTTGACGTTGACCTGGAGCACGTGGTCCCAGGTGGCGTCCCAGTGCGCGTCGTCCGCGTCGATCGGGGTTTCGGGCATCACCCCGGCGTTGAGGACGACCACGTCCACGCGGCCTCGCCACGCCACTGCCTTCGCCCACAGCTCGCGTCCGGACCCAGGAACGGCGAAGTCGGACTCCACGAGCAGCTTGCGCTCGGCCGGGACGTCCCGGGTCGCCTCCTGCGCGCCGACCCCGTGCTCTCCGTAGTGGGCCACGAGGCAGGCGCCGGCCGCGCCGAGGACCGTCGCGGTCGCGGCCCCGATGCCCCGAGAGGCACCCGTGAGCAGCACGGTCTTGCCGCTGAGGTCGATCATTCGTCGCTTCCTTTCTCGACGTGTGGCCTTCTGGACGTGTGGATGGTCTCGACGTGTGGACGGGGAGGATCGCGCATGTGCTGGACCGGGCGCCTGTTCGCTCAGAGGACTCCGGCGTCCACGGCGAGCAGCTGCCCGGTGATCCCCGACGCGAGGTCGCTCGCCAAGAAGAGCACCGCGTTCGCCACCTCTTCCGCCGTGACCACCCTCCCGAGCGCGGTCGTGGCGCCGACGAGACGCAAGGCTTCCTCGACCGGAGGACCTCCCTGGGCCGCGCGGGAGGCCATACGGGACAGGAGCGCGTCGGTGGCGACCGGGCCCGGGCCGACGGCGTTCACCCGGATCCCCTCGCGCCCTGCGTCGAGCGCCACCGAGCGCACGAGCCCCACGACGGCATGCTTGCTCGCGACGTACGACGCGAGGTGCGGGTCGCCCTTCCAACCGTTGACCGACGACATCACCACGATCGATCCCCGCCGCTCGCGGCGCATGGCTCTCACGGCCTCTCGCACCGTGAGCATCACCCCGCGCGTGTTCACCGCGAACACCGCGTCCCACTGCGCGGGGTCGATCTCCGAGGTGGCGGTCCACGCAGGGACGATGCCGGCGTTGGCCACGACGACATCGGGGACACCGACGCGCGAGGCCACCTCGGCGAACGCACGCTCGAGCGACGCCGCATCCCGGACGTCGGCGGTGACGGGCGCCCACCCGGCGGGCAGTGCCCCAGGGGTTGGCTCCACGAGGTCCACGACCGCGCCCGACGCACCGGCGTCCGCGAACCTCCCGGCGATCGCCGCCCCGAGCCCCGCCGCGCCACCGGTGACCAGCGCAACCCTGCCCGCCAGGAGGCCAGGTCCCGCGGTCATGACGCGACATCCTCGAGCGGGGAACCGAGCGGTTCACGGCTCGAGGTCGTGACCGAGGCGGTCGTTACCATGAGGCCGTGCGTCTCCTTTCTCGCGGCCGCTTCCCGCTCACCCCCGCATCTCCGCTCGCTCGTGGACGGGAGGTGAGCATCACGCTCGACGGGCGCCCGGTGGTGGCCTACGAGGGCGAGACCGTCGCGGCGGTCCTCATCGCCGAGGAAGGGCTGATGACCCGCCGGACGTCGAGCGGTGCGAGCCGTGGCATCTACTGCGGGATGGGCGTGTGCTTCGAGTGCCTCGTCGTGGTGGACGGCGTGCCGAACACCCGGGCGTGCATGACCTTGGTGGCCGACGGGATGCGAGTGGAGCGCCAGGAGGGCGCGGGCCCGCTTCGCTGACGCGGCCCTCGAGCCGCTCGTGGCGATCACGGACGGACGTGGGCGCAGGGAGGACCGCCGCACGCTCCTCTCGCGCTCGGCGTGCTCTGCACGCAGGCTCGCCGCCCGCGCGCGTGCCGGCCCGATCCCGTCACCGGTGATGGAGAAGGA
>JAJYMD010000376.1 GCA_021787255.1 Actinomycetes bacterium
CTGCTGGCGGCTGGCCTTCTTTGCGGCCGGCCTTCTCGGCGGCTTTGTCCCATGGGGTCCAAGGGGACCTCAGAGGTACTGGGCGAGCGAGTCGGCGGAGACCTTGGAGATCACCGACAGCGCCGCCTGGTAGGAGGACTGCTGGAGCTGGAGATCCGTGATGGCCTGCGCGATGTTGACGTCCTGGGCGTTGCTCAGCTCCTCGGTGAGGGCGGTCGCCGAGGCCGTCGCCTGCGACGAGAATCCCTGCATCGCCTGCTCGTCGGCACCCAGCTTCGCGGCTTGCGCCGCAACCCTGCTCATCGCGGCCTCGAGCGCGCCGAGCCCTGTGGTCGCGGCGCTCTCGAGCCTTGCCGGTGTGCCGGAGCTCAGATCTGCGGCGATCTGGGCGAGCACCCCGAGATTGCCCGGTACCTTCGAGAGCAGCCCGGTCGTGCCTGTCCCGAAGACCGCGGGCCCGGTCACCGAGACCGAGACCAGGGTGCCCGGGGCCACCGTGCGGGTGGGGGCGTTCCCGGCTCCAAGGTAGACGCCTGTTGTGGAGTACGCCTGGGTGGGATCGCCGGTCCCCGAGAAGATCGCCTGACCGCCGTACTGGGTGTTGGCGAGGTCGATCAGCTGCTGCAGCGCGCCGGTGACGACGGTCGCGACGCCTGCGACCGCCGACTGGGTCCCCGAGAGCAGATCCCCGGTGAGGCCGGCGACCGCGCTCTGCACGTTCTGGAGGACGTCCATCACCGAGCTCAGGGTCGAGTTGCCGAGCGAGAGCCAGCTCGCCCCGTCCTGCGCGTTCGCCGCGAACTGGTTCGCACGGGTGACGCTCGCTTGCAGCTGGAGGATGTTGGACGCCTGGGCCGGGTCGTCCGAGGCTGTGATGACGGCGTGCCCCGTCGAGATCTCGCTCTCGAGCTTCGCCATGCGCGCCTGCTCCGCAGTGAGCTCGTTCACCATCGAGGTCGTCTCGACCGCTGGGGTGATCACGACCGGAGCGCTGGAGGTCAAGCCGCTCGTCACTGGACCGCTCCGAGGAGCGACTGCACGGCTGCGTCGACGACGCTGATGACCTTCGCCGCGGCTTGGTACGAATTCTGGAAGTTCAGCAAGTCCGTGAGCTGTGCTGTCACGTCGACACCGGTCACCGCCTGAAGGGCGGACTGCGCCTGGGTCGCGACCGATGTCTGTGCCGCGAATTGGTTGTTCACGCTCTGGGCGTCTGCGCCCATGTTCTGGACGAGGTTCTGGTACTCGCCGTCTGGGCCCGTCAGGGATGTGGCGTGCGCAGCCATGGCCTGGGCGTTCGCGCCGTTGTTCGCCGCCGCCGCGCCGGGTGTCGCGGACACCGCGAGCCGCTCGGGGTGTGTGGCGACGGCCGGGTTCAACGCGATGTCGGCCGCGCTCGTGCCCGTGAACAGCTCGTAGGTCGACGGTGTCGTCGGTGTCGTCGCCGGAGACGCGGCGGCTCCTGTGGAGAAGTACCCCTTCTTCAACTGGGAATTCACCGTTGTCACGAGCGTCTCGGCCACCTTGTCCAGCTCGCTTCGGTACTGCGGCAGGTAGTAGTTCACACTCTGCAGCAGCCCTGCGACCGATCCGCTGGAGACGGGGACCGTGACGGACCCCGGTGTCGCGACGACCACCGAGCTGCCCGCCTGTGTCTCGCGTCTCAAGGAGGACGCTGTCGTGCCCTGGACCACGGTGACCCCTCCGATGGAGAGGTCGGCTGTCCCGGCCTCGCCCGTCCGCACGCTCACCCCGACGAGCTGGGCCAGTGTCTGGAGGACCGCGTGGAGCTGGTCGACGAGCTGTGCGGGGGACCCACCGGAGGACTTCGTGACCACGATCGATCGGTTCAGGTCCGCGACCTGGCCGAGCAGGGTGTTCACCTGCGCGAGGTCGGCTGTCAGCTCGGACGTCGCGTTGGCGGCGATCTGGCCGAGCTGCGTCGACGCCTCGTTCAGGCTCTCCGCGAGGACCCGGGCGTTGTCGATGACCTCGAGACGAGGCGCTGTGGAGGACGGATCCTGGGCGATCGCATCCCATGACGACCAGAAGGTGGCGAGCTGCCCGGAGATCCCCGAACCGCTGGACGCCGGTGTTGTCGCCGCGGTCGTGAGCGGGAACACGCTCTCGACCGAGCTCAGGACCTGCTGGAGCGAGCCGAGGTTCCCCAGCTCCCCCTGCGCCTGCCAGTTGTTCGCGCTGAGCAGCGCGCTGGTCGCCTGAGCGATGCCCACGACCTCGACGCCACTGCCGGCTCCGTCTGCCCCGGGAAGAGCCGCGAGCTGCGCGGACTCCGCGACGTAGCCGGCAGTCTGCGCGTTGGCGACGTTCTCCGAGATGGTGTCGATGGCGGTCGTGTCCGCCTCGATCGCGCTGGCGCCGATGGAGAGCGCTTGTGTCATCGGCCGGACCTCCTGGCCGCGCTCATGCCCTCAAGCCCTTGCGTCGAGCAGCCGCGCGCTCCCGCTCGCGACCGGAGCGGTGCCCGAGGCGGTGTAGCCGGTCGGGACCTCCGCACCGAGGAACGACAGCGCCGAGTGGATCGCCGCCTGCCCCGAAGCGAGGAGTCGCCGGTTCATCCCGGAGAGCTTCCGCACCTCTTCGATGAGGCCGAAGAGGGTCTCACGGTGCTGGCCGAAGATGAAGCTCCAGGGCTCCGGCGCGCTGGCCGCCACCTCGCGGAGCGTGGACTCCGGGGAGAGACCGACGACCGCGGCTGCACGCGTCAACGCGGCTCGCAGGGCGCGGTCGGTCTGCTCGAGGCGAGCCGCGGCGCTCTCGAGCTCGGAGGTGGTGTTGGAAAGGAAGCGGTGACGACCCGACGCCAAGAGCATTCCCTGGACCTCGAATTTGAAGCACAGCTGCTCGGCGGCGTCGATCTGCGCTTCGAGGCAGCGCGAGAGGCTCTCGAAGCAGGCGCGGCTGGTCGTGTCCACGGAGGTTGGATCGGCACCGCGACCCCGAGCTTGTAGGAACAATTCCCGCCCTCGCGAGCCGCGCCCGGGTCTGCACGCGGAGCGCGTCGCGGGCCGGCCGAGCAGCCCACCTCCGGGAACCTGGTCTTCACGACGGCTGCATGACGAACGCGGTGAAGTAGACGCCGGTGACCTCCTGGGTCCCGGACGCGGTCTTTCCCAGGACCTGCTGGTAGGAGGTGAGCAGGGCGTGCTGGAGACTGGAGCGGCCCTGTGGGTCGAGCAGCTCGGCGTAGGAGAAGCGGTCGACGTCCGCGATCGTCGCATTGTCGAGCTGCGGATGGGAGGTCGTCACCAGCTCCGGCTTGACCCCGGGAGCCAGTTGCAGATCGACGCCGACTTCGAGGAGGGCTCCGTCGCTCGTGTTGACGGTCAACGTGCCGAGGACGGCCACCGGTCCAGCTGCGGGCCTCGCGCGCCTGCCCTCGTGGTGACGGCCGATCACGGCGTACCCGCCGCCTGCCGCCAGGGCGACGACGAGCGCGAGCGCCACGAGAAGTCTCTTCTTCGGCCTCTTCTTGGCAGCACCGCCCTTGTGTCGACCGGCGGCATCTGGCGCATCTCCCTGGAGCGACCTGCCCGTCGGGACAGCCTTCTCGGCCGCGACCACGGTGGCCTTCCCGTTCTCGAGCGTCATGGCCGTGTGGAGGGGGGCGGGGCCGCTGGAGCCGGACCGGCCGAGGAGCCCGAGCTCGCTGTGAGGACGACGACGTCGATGCGTCGGTTCTTCGCCCGGTTCGCTGCGGAAGTGTTCGGCACCGCCGGGTGGGTTGTGGCGTAGCCAATCGCCGACAGTCGGTCGGGTGTGATGCCGTCCAAGGTGACGAGACGGTTGACGACCGCCGCGGAACGGGCCGCCGACAGCTCCCAGTTGGAGCTGAACGGGCCTCCCAGGATCTTGAGGTCGTCGGTGTACCCCTGGACCTCGACGTCGTTCGGGATCGTGCGCAGCACGGTGGCGACGGCGTCGACGACGTCGTCTCCGACCTTCCCAAGCCTCGCCGAGTCGAGAGCGAAATAGGCCCGGTCCGCGAGCAGCTGGACGACCACCTGCCTCAGGGTGAGGGACACGCTCGCGTCGCCGGAGAGCCCGGCGGATGTCAACGTCCTGCGGATACGTGCTGCGATCTGCTCGAGGCTCGGCGACGGCGACGCTCCAGGGGCGGTCGAGAGCGTTGCCGGGAACGGCGAGAGCATCGGCTTCGGGCCGGCGAGGAAGTCGTTGGACTTCGGGAGGACGCCGTCGGTCTGCTTCGGCACGGCCGCAGCCGAGAATGATCTCGTGAGCCCCAGCTCGAACGCGTGGAATTTCTGCTCGTTGATCACCGACAGGGCGAAGAGGATCACGAAGAGCGCGAGAAGCAGCGTGATCATGTCCGAATAGGTGAGCAGCCACCGCTCCATGCCTGAGCCCGACTCTTCTGCATCGTGACCCGTCGCGCGCCGTCTCATGACGGCACCTCCTGCAGCCCCCCGCCTTGCAGCTGGACCTGATCGCCCGCCGGTTGGACCCGTTCGCGTTGGGGAGCTGTGGCGCGGGCGGCAGCAGGAAGGAACGTCTCCATCCTCGTGCGCACCATCCGGGTCGGCGTGCCCGACTGGATAGCGAGAAGTCCTTCGAGATCCATCTGCTTCGCCTGCACCTCTGCAGCCGACAGACGCTTCAGCTTGTTCGAGATCGGTAGCCAGAACAGGTTCGCCGACAGGACACCCCACAGCGTGGCGGTGAACGCCGAAGCGATCGCGGGTCCCAGAGCACCCGGCGTGGACAGGTTCGACAGCACGTGGACGAGCCCGATCACCGTGCCGAGGATCCCGAGCGTCGGGGCGAAACCTCCCAGGTCGGAGAAGAACTTCGCTCCGAGCCTGTGACGCTCCTGCATCGCCGCGATCTCGGTCTCCAAGATCTCGCGGATCTCCTCGGAGCTGCTGCCGTCGATGACGAGCTGGACTCCGAGCCGAAGGAAGGCGTCGTCGGACTCGCGAACGCGGTTCTCGAGAGAAAGGACCCCCGCACCGGACTTCGCCAGCTGGGCCATCTCGACCATGGTCGTGATCTCGTGGTGCAGGTCTGGCGGGTTGTGGCCCATCGCGAGCTTGAAGATCGCGCGTACGGTCCCGAGCTCGATCTTTCGGATACCGGCGACCGACGCCGCGAACGTCCCGCCAAACACCAGGATCAACGGCGCGGGCTTGAAGAGGACCGCCGGGCTCCCGCCGTCGATGATCATGGCTGCAAAGACGCAGAACAGCGCCGCACCGATCGCGATCGGGGTCAGGCGGTCTTTCATCGAGTGCCGTCCCGTCCGGCCGAATCGGCTCTGCGCTCTCGCGAGGCTTCGCCCTCAGCGGCGCGCCGCTCGAACGAGCGCGCGAGAGCCTGGACGTCCGCGCGGTGCCTGCGAACCGCGTCGACAACCTCGGGGAGCGATTCGCGCACGATGTAGACGTTCCCGTTCGTGAGGACGATGCGCGTGTCGTTGCCGTCCTCGACGCGCTCGATCAACTCGTCGTTCACCGCCAAGGTCCTGCCCTTCAAGGTGGTGAGGACGATCAACGCGCGTCGCCTCTGGGAGAACGCGCGACCACGGGGTGCAAGGCCGATGAGGTGCACGTGCCCGGAGGCGCTTGGCGGGCAACCGGCGCGGCGGCAGCTCGCGCCCCTTCCTGCCACGTTGCATCGCCCACGTCCATCGAGCCCTCGAGCCGTCCTTGACCGGTGTCCGGTGGAGCGTCCCCTTTGTGCGGACGCGTTGACCTCGCGTCATCGGCAAGATCGAGGCCAGGCTGAACGAACTTCCATTGACCGGCGTCCCGGAGCGCAAGGTCCGTTCGGCGACCTCCCGGTCGAAAGCCGATCAGCCGGCACCCGCGCCCAGCATCCCCACGGAGCGCAAGTAGACGCGGAGCCGCTTCAGCGCTGCGGTGCGGATCTGGCACACGCGCGACTCGGTGACGCCGAGCCGCTGACCGATCTCTGCGAGCGTCAGCCCTTCTCCGAAGCTCATCATGACGACGCCGCGCTCGCGCTCGGGTAGGCGGGCGATCGCCCGGTTGACCGCCTGGCGCTCTTCTTCGACGAGGTAGGCGCTCAAGGGCTCCTGGGCGACCTGCACCTCGAACGCGGGCTCGTGCTCGGGCGCTGTCTCGTAGTCCAGCGACGTCAGCCTCGCCGAGGCGACATGACCCTTCCAGCCACGTAGCGCCGGCAGTGAGATCCCCAAGGCGGCAGCTTCCTCTGCTTCCGTCGGCTGCCGGCCGTGCGCCGCCGTCAGCTCCGCCCGCGCGCATTCGAGATCCCGAGCCTTGCTCCTCACGCTGCGAGGTGCCCAGTCGTTGGCCCGGATGCCGTCGTAGATGGCCCCGCGGATGCGATAGGAGGCGAACGTCGAGAACTGCACACCCCTGGCGGGGTCGTAGCGGTCGACGGCGTCGATGAGCCCTT
>JAJYMD010000398.1 GCA_021787255.1 Actinomycetes bacterium
GTCCGGAACGACAGCGCCAGCCGCTGCTGCGTCCGGATCGACAGCGTCCGCCTCGGCTGCGTCCGGCTCGACGGCGTCGGGAACGACGGCGTCGGGAACGACGGCGTCGGGAACGACGGCGTCGGAAACGACGGCGTCCGGCTCGACGGCGTCCGGCTCGACGGCGTCCGGATCGACGGCGTCCGGATCGACGGCGTCCGGATCGACGGCGTCCGGAACAACGGCGTCGACCCCCACGAGCGCCCCGGCATGGTTTACCCTCGCCGCCTCCGCGACCCCTCAGCAAAGCGCGACAGCAAACGCATTCCCTGCTCAGAAGACCACACCGACGTCCTCGACGGGCTCGATCGCGCTCGCGGGCGTCACCACACCCTCCACTCCCGCGACGTCGACATCCACCCCTGGAGCGACCTCGTCCACGGTCGTGACCTTGACCACGGAGACGAGATCGTCTTCGTGCGCGACTTCGTCTGCGTCGTCGACGCCGACGCCGGCCCTCCCGGCGACAGCGACCGACACGACCCCGTCTGCGACGCTGGCGTCGGCCGACCGATCTCAGAGCTCCGCCCTCGTGCTCCCCCTCGCAGCGTGCACAGGCGTCACAGGGTTCCCAGGGGTCACCGTGCCGACGTCGGTCGCTCCCCTCACCTCCTCCGTACCGGGCGCCGCACTGAGCACGGGGTTCCTGGACATGACGACGATCGGCGGTTGCGCCGCTTTCCAAGGAACAGGGCTCGTGACGCCGACCCCCTCCACACCGGGCTCGACAGCCCCGGTCCGCGTCGACGTCGACGCGTGCGTCGCCGAGAAGGGCTCCGTCCTCGCAATGGACGTGACCGGCGCGACAGGCCAGGAGGTCCAGCTCGTGGGCCTGCTCGTCGCGCGACCATCCGCCACAGGCACGGGCAATGTCGTGGACCTCTTCCGCGGGAACGTGAGCGTGGCGACGCCCTTGGGCACCACCGCACCCGAGGGCGCCGGCACGCCTGCGGCCACCACCGGACAGGTCGGGACGATCCCGTGGGGTCTGTCCGGAGAGTTCGTCGCCGAAGCGCAGGTGCAGCAGAATGCCGGGACGGGCTCGCTCACCGTGCTCTTCGTCCGGCCCGGCGATCCAGCCACAGCGAACCCGACGACGACACCGGGCGGATCGACGGCGTCGGCCACCAGCTCCGGCACGACCTCGCCCGCAAGCGGCACGACCCCAGGCGCTCCAAGGGCGGCGGCGAGCACGCAGACGGTCTCACCGAGCGCGAACAGGGTCGTCGAGCGCCTTGCGGTGCCGACGACGGCCTCAGCGCAGGGCGGAGGCCTGTCGACCCGCCTCGAGCCGAGCCACCCAGCGTCCGGCCACCTTTCCGCGTCGTGGGGACGGAGGGAAGGGGAACGCTCGAAAGGTCGAGGGTGGTCCCCTACGGCCCGAGGTCGTCCGTCGACGAGAGGTGTCCGGCAACGACGCCCCTCGGCCGGGTGGCATCTCTCCGCGCGCTGGTGATCGAGAGAATCTTCACGCCTGGGCCCGAGCGCTGAGTGCCTGCCGCGGCCTCGTGCCGAGCGAGCCGGGTGACGCCGTTCGCCGGCTCTCGAGCGGCAGGTCAGCCGTGGAGCAGCCAGGTTGTCCGCAGCACGTCGTTCTCCCGGTGAACACCGCCGAAGAGGACCGCGCTCGAGGTGGCGGTGTCGTAGGCCATCGAGGCGCCGTAGCGTGCAGGAGGACTGCTCGGAAGAAGGAGCTTCGACCAGCTCCCATCCCAGGTCCACGTTGTGCCCAAGGCCGCGTGCGTCCCGAAGCCGCCGAAGAGGACGAGAGACGCTCGGGCGGCGTCGTACACCATCGACGCCTGCTCGCGCGCCGGAGGGGCCACGTGCGTGACCACCCGCGTCCACCTGCTCCCGTCGAAGCTCCACGTTGTGCTCAACGGGGAGCTCTTCGTGTACAAGCCGCCGAACAGCACGAGCGATCCGGTCGCGGCGTCGTAGCACATCGCGGCGCCCGACCGAGGCCGCGGACCGACCGCGGCTCCCTCCCGGGACCAGCGCGCGCCGTTCCAGCTCCAGGTTGTGCCGAGCGCGAGCCCCGTCGCCCCCTTTCCTCCGAACAGGACCACGGTGCCGGTGCGCGGGTCGTACGCCATGGACGCCGCCAGACGAGGAGAGGGCCCTCGCTGCGGGAGGACCTCGCTCCACGTGGAGCCGTTCCAGCTCCACGTTGTGCCGAAGATCCTTCCTGTGCCCGTCCCCCCGAAGAGCAGCACCGTCCCGGTGGCGGCGTCGTACGCGATGGAGGCCCCGTAGCGCGCGGGGGGGCTCCTCGGCGGGGAGAGCTTCGTCCAAACCGACCCGTTCCAGCTCCACGTTGTGCGTAGCGCACCCCTGCTCGGGCTGTCCCCGCCGAAGAGCACCACCGTCCTCGTCGCCGGGTCGTAGACGGCCGCAGCCCCCGACCTCGACAAGGGTTCGGGGCTCGGAGACACCGCCGACCAGGTCACCTCGGCCGGCGCGGCCCCTCCAGTCGGTGCCGTCGCGCCGAAGCCGAAGCCGACGGCCGCCAGGGCACCGAGGGTCAGCGCGAGCGAGATCCAGCCCCTCTTCACCACGAGAGCCCCCTTTTCCGCCGACGAGCGGTGGTCGCCTCCGGACGACTGTCGCCGGTCCAAGCAGCTCTCCGGGTCCGGCGGACGATCCGAGCCTACCGTTCGCTCGCGGCGTCCAGGGGCACGTCGCTCCGCCGCGGACCATCAGGCGCCGCGACCGGAGGAAGCTCGTCCCGCAGGTTCCGTACGATTCCTCGACGTGACCGGCTGGAGCACGTATGGTGCGGGCGACCTGACCAACGAGGGGGACCAATGACGACGGCGCTGACAAGGGACGTCCCGTCCCTCGGAGACCTGCCCGAGTCGGACGAGCCGTTCCACGTCGAGACGCACGGGGTGGACTACATCTCGCTTGGTGAGCGCTGGGCGAAACCGAGCGACGTCGGCTGGATGTGGGCGGGCGCGAGCGTCCAGGTCGAGTACTTCATCTACGGCGCCATCCTCATGACCTTCGGGTTCACCTTCTGGCAGGCCCTCTCGATCATCGTCATCGGGAACCTCTCGTACCTGCTGCTCGGGCTCTCGAGCCTCCAGGGCCCGCAGGCCGGCACGACCGTGTTCGGCACCAACCGCGCCGCCTACGGGCCGAACGGGTCGCGCGGCATCGCCTTCTTCAACTGGATCACCCAGCTCGGGTTCGAGGTCGAGGGCATCTTCCTCATCGTCCTGGCCGGAGCCGTGCTCACCGAGAAGGCCGGCTTCGGCGTCGGCGACCCGACCAAGATCGTCTTCGTGATCGTGGCGGTCGCCATCCAGGGCGTCCTGCCGTTCCTCGGCCACGCCACCATGGTGAAGGTGCTGCGCTGGCTGGCGATCCCCTTCCTCGTCATCTTCGCCATCCTGCTGGGCTTCGCGGTCCCGCACGCGACCACGACCGCTGTCGCGCACGGCGCGGACTGGCAGACCTACATGGAGGGCTTGGCGTTCACGATCACGTTGTCAGGGCTCGGGTGGACCGAGTGCGGGAACGACTACTCGCGCTACTGCCGACCGAATGCCAAGAAGTCCTCGATCGTCGGCTGGGTCTTCGTCGCGACCGCGATCCCAGAGATCCTGGTGATGCTCCTGGGCGCCGCCGTGTACACCTTCGTCAAGGGCGCCGGCGTCACAGGGTCGACGTTCAAAGCCCTGTCGCAGCAGAGCATCATCCCGTCGTGGTTCGTGGTGCTCTTCCTCGTCTTCGCGATCCTGCAGATCTTCGCGATCAACGGTCTCGACCTGTACTCCTCGGGGGTCACCCTCCAGGCCATGGGCGTGCCGGTGAAGCGCTACGTCGCAGTGGTGATCGACTGCCTGATCGTCCTCGGGTTCACCATCTTCGCCGTCCTGAGCACGTCGTTCTCCTCCTACTTGAAGGACTTCGTCGACGTGGTGATCGTCTGGATCGCGCCGTGGTTCGGCATCTACATGGTCGACTGGATCCTGCGCCGGTTCAAGTACGTGCCGGCGCAGCTCCAGCGCACCGGCCGCGACAGCCTCTACTACCGCAGCGGGGGTTTCTTCTGGCCGGCGATCGTCGCCCAGGTGGTGGGGATGTTCGCGGCCATCTCGGCCCTGTCGGCCACCTTCCACCTGCCGACCTGGTTGAACGAGGTCACGTACGCGACCCGCGACCCCCACGGCTACGGCGCCGACTTCAGCATCTACCTCGGCATCGGGGTCGCTGCGATCGTCTACCTCGTGCTCGCGTTCTCGAGCGTGCGCAAGCAGGCCGCCGAGCAGGAACGGATCCTCGCGGCGGGGCCCTTGGAGTAGCGCCCGTCGAGCAGCGCCGCACCTCCGGGGCACCGAGGAGCGAAGCCCGGCCGCCCGGGACGGCGCCGTACGAACGTTGACCTCAGACGGCGAGCTCCCCCAGCACCTGCTCGGCGTCCACGATGCGGTAGGCGTAGCCCTGCTCGGCGAGGAAACGTTGGCGGCGGACGGCGAACTCCTGGTCGTTCGTGTCGCGGGCCACCACCGAGTAGAAGTGGGCCTGGCGGCCGTCGTGCTTGGGCCTGAGCAGGCGGCCCAGGCGCTGGGCCTCCTCCTGGCGGCTCCCGAAGGTGCCCGACACCTGGATGGCCACGCTCGCCTCCGGGAGGTCGATGGAGAAGTTCGCGACCTTCGACACGACGAGCACCGGGATCTCGCCCGCACGGAAGGAGGCGAAGAGCCGCTCGCGCTCGGCGGTCGACGTCGCCCCCGTGAGGACCGGGGCGCCCAGGCGCCGTCCGAGCACCTCCAGCTGGTCCAGGAACTGGCCGATCACCAGCGTCGGCTCCCCGGCGGCGACCGCGCCAGCGCACAACGCCTCGACGACGGCGAGCTTGGAGCGGGCGGTCGCCCCCGCCCGGTACCGGTCGGCCGGCTCGGCCAGGGCGTAGGCCATGCGCTCCTCGTCGGCCAGCGTCACCCGCACCTCGGTGCAGGAGGCCGGGGCGATGTACCCCTGGGCCTCCACGTCGCGCCACGGCACGTCGAAGCGCTTGGGGCCGATCAGGCTGAAGACGTCGCCTTCCTTGCGGTCCTCGCGCACCAAGGTGGCGGTGAGCCCCAGGCGACGGCGGCTCTGGATGTCCGCGGTCATCCTGAAGACGGGCGCAGGCAGGAGGTGGACCTCGTCGTAGACGATGAGGCCCCAGTCCTCGGCCGACAGCGCGTCCATGTGCGGGGTGAGGCGGCCTCGCTTCGTGATCACGATCTGGTAGGTGGCCAGGGTGACCGGGCGGACCTCCTTGCGCTCCCCTGAGTACTCCCCGATCTCGTCGTCCCTGAGCGACGTGTGCGCCAGGAGCTCCGCACGCCATTGGCGCACGGCCACCGTGCTGGTCACGAGCACGAGCGTCCTGCTCGAGACCGACGCCATGGCCGCCATGGCGACCGCCGTCTTGCCTGCGCCGCACGGCAGGACGACCACGCCACTGCCCGAAGCGACGAAGGCGTCCGCGGCCTCTCGCTGGTACGCACGCAGCCTGAAGCGCTCGTCCTCGTGGAGGCGGATCAGGTGCGGGGCGCCGTCGACATAGCCGGCCCGGTCCTCTGCAGGCCACCCGAGCTTGATGAGGGCCTGCTTGACCCGGCCGCGGTGCTCGCGGTAGACGACGACGGTGTCCGCGTCGATGCGAGGGCCGAGCAGCGGAGCGATCGTCTTCGCGCGGGCCGCCTCCTCGAGCACCGGCCGGTCGTTGGTCGTGAGCACCAGGCCGTGGCGGGGGTCGTCCTCGATCACCAGCCGGCCGTACCGGCCGATCGTCTCGGCCACCTGAGCCAGGAGCGAGTCGGGAACCGGGAACCTCGACCAGCGGCGCAGCGACGCGCAGACCTGCTCGGCGTCGATCCCGGCGGCCCGCGCGTTCCACAGGCCGAGCGGGGTCATCCGGTACGTGTGCACGTGCTCGGGAGAGCGCTCGAGCTCGGCGAACGCGGCGATCTCCGCCCGGCACTCCTCCGCCTCGGGGTGGTCGAGCTCGAGCAGCAGCGTCTGGTCGGACTGGACGATGAGCGGACCGCCGGGCGTCCGAGCCCCTGCACCTGGATCGTTCATTGCAGCACCGCCTCCTCGGCCTCGGTCAGGACCCGAGCCCAGCCGATCCGCTCCAGCACGTACTTCTGCTCGGACCACCGAGGCGCGACGTACGCGACCATCACCCGCTCCGAGACGTCCAGGACCGCGGCCGTCACCTCGACCGTCTTGCCGGCAGCAGAGGTGTACGAGATGCGCACGGCCCACTCGTGCTCAGCCGCCAGCTCGAGGAGGCGGAAGACCGCCTCGCGGGAGCGCACGATCTCGGTCGGCCGCTCGGGCCCCGCCCCCTGCCGGAAGGCATCG
>JAJYMD010000008.1:0-6037 GCA_021787255.1 Actinomycetes bacterium
GCCGCACGGGCGCTTAGCTCAGTCGGTTAGAGCGCAGCCTTCACACGGCTGAGGTCGGAGGTTCGAGTCCTCTAGCGCCCACCAGGTCGTCGCACCCGAACTTCGGTGCCGAAGAGAGCAGTGGGCCTGCCCCCTTCCGCCGGTCGGTGCGGGCGGCTCCGGAAGGCCGCGACGCCCGTCGAGAGGGTCGACGGCAAGGTCTCCAGGACGGCGGGACGCACGCGGTCCCGATCGCCAGCAGATCCTCGAACCCGTCCTCTGACAGGTCGAGGATGGGCGCCACATCCGCGCCCTCCGGCGACGGGGCAAAGCCGCGACAGCCTCCGAGTGGGCGCTCATCTGCGCCACCCACAACCTCTCCGGGTTCTACCGCCGCGCGCCTCGTGACGCGGCCACCGCTCCCGTGTCTCGCAGGGTTCGACCAGTGTCGTGCAACACGCTCTCTGGACTCCGGAGAACTTCGGGGGAGTCGTCGCTGGTCCTGCGAGGCGGCCGGACGACAGTCCCCGGCGGACTCGAACCGCCGGTCGGTCACTGGTCCTCGTCGCTCGTTGCCACGAGAACGTCGAGCGCGGTCGACGGGCTCGCTGTCAGGGTCAATAGGGCGGCTGGAGATCCGTGAACATCGGGAAGTGCCTGACGTTACGGGTCAGGAGTCGTGCGTCGGTGCGGACGACGGTGGCTGCGATGGCCAGGTCGGCGCTGTCGATCGTGTGGAGGCTGGGAAGCTACCGGCGACCGAGCGCGCCGGCCTCCTCCGCGATCTCGGAATCGACCGGGTGCCACACCAGCGTGGAGAGCAGCGCGCGGGTGACGTCCTCTTCTGCCGGGCGCTCTTCTGCCGGGCGCATTCCGCCCAGGACTTCGATGCGTGTGATCTCGCTCGCGTGGAGGATGTCAGCGGCACGTTCCCGTTCGAGGAGATCGCCGGCGCCTGCGTGCCCTCGTAGGTAGTCGATCAGAACCGAGGTGTCGACGAGGGCGGTCATCGGTCAGGTGCCAGGCGGGATCCGGTGCGTCGCTGATCCACCCAGGCTGCGCCGTCGAGCTCGTGATCCCTCCAGGAGCCGAAGGCCCTGCGCATTGCTGCGAGGTCGTCCTCGGCTGAGCGTTCCGAGCCGTACACGTGCTCGATCGCGTCGCGGATCAGGGACGAGAGCGACCGACCAGTCCGTAACGCGGCCGCATCCAGGACACGGCGCTCCTCGTCGGTCAGGGAGATCTGGGTCCGCTGCATGATGTAGGTTTACATCCTCGCATCCGCGGACCGGAGCACTTCGATGCAATCCCGCATGTCGGGCTGAGAGCTCAAACAGCCCCTTCGCTCACGCGAAGACGCGGCAGGTGCAGCACGACCCCACACCGCTGGCCTCGATCGCCTCTCACCTCTATCTCGAGGTGGCGAGCGGCGGGGTCGAGTCTCGGACGGAAGTGGACGGTCAGGTGTTCGAGAACTTCGGGCGCAGAGGAGGAACTGGCTGCAGCAGAAGAGCGTCCCAGATTCGAGAGGTAGCTCGCACCATTGTCGTCTCGAGCAGAGAAGGCGAGCCTCGCACGTTTTCCGACCAAGATCGGCTCATCACCACTTGGCGAGGCCTCGTACTCCTTCTCCCACAAACTCGAGCTCAGGGTCAGCGCCAACTCCCAACTCTCCGAGTGGGAGGCTATCGCCTCGATGGAGAGGATCCGAAAGCCCTCGAGCCCCTCCAGACTGGCGCCTACGATGGCGACGCCAGCAGGACCGTCAGAGCGTCTCCCTGCGTCCAGCAGCGCCCGCCAGCGAGGAGCCAGTCGTGCGATGTCGGCGTCTACGAACGAGCCCGGCAGCGCCTCCAGGAGTTCCAACTGTTCAGGCAGGAGCTCTGCCGGAAGAGGTGCCTGCTCGGCGCTGACACGTTGGGCGATGGCCCTCGCTTCGGACAGCCAGTGCGCGTACCGACCTCCGGCGAGACCGTCCAACTCCCACGGGCCGCCCGGGTGGTGGAGGCGGAAGGAAAGCGCTTCGAGAACCAGCTCCTCGACGTGGTCGACCCGGGACGACATCGGATAGGTCTCGGGGGGGGGAGATCACGGAACGCAGCCTGGGTGGCGGGTTCCAGCCCGGGCCGCTCAGGCCTTCTGCCGTGCACGCCTGATCGGCCATGGCCCCTCCCATCACGGCACTCCCAGAACCACGAGGCCACAGGAACCACGAGGCCCCGAGAACTACGAGACTGCGAGCGAACGTATCACCCCGGCGGCCGGCTCGTCGGCGTTGCTCCTGAGGCGGCTCACGTCGAGGTAGCGCCGCTTGCCCATCCACTTCCACCCCCGGGCGATGACGGTCCGCCGGCCGTGAGGCAGGAGGGCCGGTTGCGCAGGAGAGCACTTGTGACCCGGTCGCGGCGCTGCTGGGCGCCGGCGCGACACACCCCGGGCCGGACCGACGCGGGGGTGTGCCGGGCCGGGGCTGCGTCGCTGCCCATCCTCGCGCCCCCGCACCGCCCCCGTGGCGTCGGAGCCGACCTCCGCCGACGGAGCCCTGGGCGTGCCCAACGCGCGCCGCGTCCTCGGGCGCTGGCCTGGGGCCCGGCCGGGCAGCAAGGCGGGACATGTCGTGATCAACGGGCGGGCGGACATGCTCCCCTACGGGGCCGGTGCGCTCGACGACCGGTCGCAGCTCTCCCGCGCAGCGATGGTGGTGTCCCGCGCGGCGAAGGTCGTGTTCACCACGGCCGACGTCACCGCTCCACCGGCGGGCTGATCCACGTGGGCGCGCAGGGGAGCGGGACCCCGAGGGCCACGTGCGGGCCGCGGCTGACCTCGGCCATCCGCCGAGCACTCAGCCTGGTGATTCGGGAACGGAGGATGCTGCGTGGCACCGTCGCCACGTTGTCCCGGTCGACCACGCGGGCCCGCGGCATCCCGTCGTCTTCGTCGAGCGGCACCTCGGCGTCGAGACCGCGGACCCGAGTCGCGATGTCGGCGACGGTCACGCGGTCGCACCAGTTGCCGTGCGCATCCCACGAGAGCAGGAGGATTGGGTGACGCTCGCCGGGCGCTCGCTCCGCCCACCAGACCTCAGCTCGTTGCACCGGCGGTGTTGTCGAGGTCGCTCCACCCGACGTCGCGCGCTTCGAAGAGGTCTCTCACCGCCTCCTCCGCCCAGGAGCGCTCGGCTTCGGTCTCGGGCTGCGCCTGGTAGGAGGACCGGTAGCGCTCCTCGCGGGCTTCGTCCTCCACGTGGCGCCAGCCGCGCCAGAGGAGCTCGGCGACGACTTCGGAGCGACTGCTCTCCCGATCGTGGCGCCGCTGCTCGATCCGAGCAAACAGGTCGCTCGGGAGGCTCACCGTCACCTTCTCGACCCGAGTCACACCATCGGCATACCAGTTCTCCTACCCCGGCTGCAGCCCTGTGGGAGTGGCGGGCAGGAGAGTGCAGAGCACCGCCTCGGGCGACGATCGACCTCCCCGCCGAGGTCGTGCATCCCGGTCGAGGCAGAGCGCCTCAGCCGACGAAGACCACCGTGAGCACGGCTCCGAGAACGAAGGCGCCGGCCGCGATCGCGAGGCCGGTGTGCAGCCCGCCGAGGAACGCTCCCCGAGCGGCGACCAGGCTCCCGAGCAGCGCGACGCCGATCACGCCGCCGACCTGGCGGGCGGCGTTGAGCGTCCCCGAGGCGATCCCGCCCGAGTCGGCCGGCGCGGCCTCCATGACGGCGGCGGTGGCCGCCGGCATCACGAGCGACATGCCGAGCCCGGTGGCCACGAGCGGGACGACGAGCCCGGCGTACGCCGGGTCGGTCCCGGCCACGGCCACGCCGAGGCCCACCATGCCTGCTGCGCCCACGAGGAGGCCGACGAGCATGGGGAGTCGTGGCTGCGTGCGGGCCATCACGCGGCCGGAGATGGTCGACCCGAGGACGGCCATGGCGAGCTCAGGGGTGAGGGCCACACCTGCGAGGAGCGGGCTGAAGCCCCGGAGCTGCTGGAGATAGAGGCTCGTGACGAACAGCTCGCCGTAGAAGCCGAGATTGATCAACAGCCCCACAGCGGTGGCCGCCGAGAACGTCGGCGACGAGAACAGCCGCATCGCCAGCATGGGTTCATCCACCCGGAGCTCGACGAGGAGGAACGTGACCCCGCCTGCGGCGAAGGCGACCAGGCCCGCTGCCACCGCCGGGGACGCCCACCCCGAGGAGCCTGCCTCGATGAGCGCCGTGGTGAGCCCGGTCAGACAGGCGATCCCCGCGAGCTGCCCGACGACGTCAGAGCCGTGCGCTCGGCGCGGCGAAGAGGGCAGGACCGCGCCGGCGAGCACGAGGCCGCCGGCTCCGATGGGCACGTTGACGGAGAACACCGCGCGCCAACCCAGACCCGACACGAGTGCCCCGCCCACCACCGGGCCAGCCCCGGCGGCGATGCCGGCCACTGCGCCCCAGATGCCGAAGGCCCGGCGCCGAGCAGCCTGGTCGGGGTAGGCGGCCTGCAAGAGCGAGAGGGAGGCCGGGACGCAGAGCGCTGCACCGACACCCTGTGTGCAGCGGGCGGCAACGAGGACGGTGGTGGAGGGGGCGAGCCCGCAGGCGAGCGACGAGAGGGCGAAGATCGCGATCCCGGCCTGGAAGACGGCTTTCGCCCCCCGGCGATCCGCGAGGGCGCCGCCCGAGAGGAGCAGGGCAGCGAAGACGAGGCTGTACGCGTCGACGACCCACTGCAGCCCGCTCGTCGAGGCATGCAGGCCCCTCGAGAGGGCGGGGAGCGCGACGTTCACGACCATGGTGTCGAGGATCACCATGAAGTAGCCGAGACAGATCGCCACGAGCGGCCACGCGGACGCCACGGCCGCCGTCGGCGCGCCACCGGTGGCGGTCGACCGGTCGTGCTCGCGTCTCCCCACCCGGCCAGTCTCGTCCGGGAACGCTTCGCTCTGCCCCGAAGTGTGGCGGCACTAGGGTGGCGAGCATGGTCGGGGGCGCACCGAGAGGGGACCGAGCAGGGGACGCAGACATCGCGACAGTTGCCGCGCTCGTGGGTGAGCCCGCCCGGGCCGCGGTGCTGATGGCCTTGCTGGACGGTCGGGCGCTCTCCGCGAGCACGCTCGCTGCGGAGGCAGGGGTGGCTGCCTCCACGCTCTCGGGACACCTCGCGCGCCTGGTCGACGGCGGGCTGTTGCGCGTCGAGGCCTCGGGTCGCAACCGGTACTTCCGCATCGCACGGCCCGAGGTCGGAGACGCCCTCGAGGCTCTCGCCCGCCTCGCCCCGCGCCGGCCGATCCGCTCTCTCCGCCAGGCGACCCACGCCGAGGCGATCCGACGAGCGCGGACCTGCTACGACCACCTGGCTGGCCGGGTCGGTGTTGCCCTGCTCGACGCGCTCGTGGCCGGCGGGGAGCTCCGGGTCGAGGAGGAACCGACGGGCCGGCCCGATCCGATCCTCGGGGCGGGACGGTTCCGGCGCTACGTCCTCACCGACCCGGGCAGGTCGAAGCTGGGTGAGCTCGGCGTGGACGTGGGGACACATGGACGCCGTCCACTCACTCGCTCCTGCCTCGACTGGACCGAGCAGCGCCCGCATCTTGCTGGAGCGCTCGGTGCGAGTCTGCTGTGCCGTTTCGTCGAGCTCGGGTGGTTGACGCGGGGCGAGCGCCGGGTCGTGCGAGTGACGGACGTCGGGAGGAAGGGGCTCGTCGCCCGGATCGGGGTGGATCCCGGTGCCTTCGACTGAGCAGTCGGGACGATCTTCGCCCGCGTACCACCAGGCCCGGAGTCGTGGCGACCTCCGCCGATGCACCGCAGGTTCGAGACGGGCGTCTCGGCGTTCGGGGCGAGGCGGGGAGCAATCGGGGTGACCCGAAACGTCCGGAAGCCCGCGGTTCCGCTCGACGCGTGGCAGGCTCGACCGGTGCGCGAGGACCCCGCAGGCGCCGTCGAGCCGCCACCGCCCGACGCTCCCGCCCTGTCCGCAGCGCGGCCTCACCTCGGCGACTGGGCCGTGGTGGCCTCGGTTGCGAGGGGGATCTTCTGTTGCCCGAGCTGTCCGGAGCTATCGGATCACG
>JAJYMD010000008.1:6047-6405 GCA_021787255.1 Actinomycetes bacterium
CCGGCTCTCCTACCCGAGTGGTGCGGCGGCAGGAGCGGCCGGTTTCCGCGCGTGCAGGCGGTGTGGGCCCGAGATCTGGCCCACCTCGCCGCGGTTCGCCACGAGTGCGGACCTCGTCGGTCGCGCCCTCCACCTGATCGCCGGGGGCGTCGTGGAACGGGAGGGCGCCGTCGGCCTCGCAAGGCGTCTCGACTGTCGCATCGACGAGCTGGAGGGTCAGCTCGAGGCCGAGCTCGGAGCCGGTGTTGCGGCGCTCGCTCGGGCACGGCGCGCCGACACGGCCCGGCTCCTCCTCGAAGAGCGCGCGCTCGGCGTCGCAGATGTGGCAACCGCGGTGGGCTTCCGGAGCAGCCGGGAC
>JAJYMD010000438.1 GCA_021787255.1 Actinomycetes bacterium
CACGCCTTCGGGTCGAGTGCCTGCGCACCGGGATCCAGGAGGTCACGGTCACCCCCGCGCGCGCTGGCGGCGCACGTCAGCCCGTGGCGAAGCTCTCGGGCGTCACGCTCCCTGCGAGCGCGCAGGTCCGGCTCCGTCGGCTCTACCCCGGGGCCAGCTACCGGGAGCAGTGGCATCAGCTGCTGGTGCCGCTCACGGGCAGGGAGCACTCGGCCGAGGAGCTCCGCTCCTTGGTGGTCGCGCTCTTCCCTCCCGGCTTCGACCCTCCGGGCGACGCCCCCCTCGCCGGCGCGGCGCCGCCCGGCCGCTAGCATGCCGCGCGAATGAAGCGGCTCGTCCTCTCGCTCGTCGCGATCGCGGCCGCCGTGGCGTTCGCCGGCGCCTACCTGCCGTCCGACGCGGCGAGCGTGGGGCCTCACGCGATCAGCCGCCAGGCGCTCGACTCGGATCTCTCGGCGATCGCGGCCAGCCCCGACTACACGTGCTTCCTCTCCGAGGAGCACCAGCTCTCCACCGGCACGAGCCTCCCGCTGCTCGGCGCGGGCAGCACAGGGAGAACCGGCGTGTACGACGCGACCTTCGTGGACGGCTGGCTCGACTCCATGATCACGGACGAGGTCGTCGCAGGCATGGTCGCCCGCCGCGGCCTGCGCGTGACCTCCTCGGATGCCTCGATCGCACGCGGCGTGCTCGTCCGACGCATCACCGACGTGCTCGACACGTACGCGCAGGACACCGGGCTGCCCTCTCCGAGCTGCGGCGGCAGCGGCCAGGCCGTGCTCCGCTCGCTTCCGGGGTGGTTCGTGGCCGAGCAGACCCGTGCCGAAGCCGCTCAGGCGCTCCTCGACGCGCAAGCGGCGGGTTCCGGGCTCTCGGCGAGCGCGATCGTCGCCTACTTCGCACGTCATCGCAGCGACTTCGCCAAGGACTGCCTGGACGTCGTGGTGGTCGCGACCCCCTCGGAAGCGAAGGCGGTCGAGAGCGCCCTCTCGAGCGGAGCGAGCTTCGCCACGGTGGCGCAGGTGGCGTCGCTCACACGGACATCGGCGGCTCACGGCGGCTCCGTGGGGTGCGGGTCCCTCGCGGGGACCTTCCTCGGCGGAGCCGTTGGCAAGCTCGAAGTCGGGCAGGTGGCGCCTCCGGTCCGAGGCGGGGGCTATTACTGGGTCACCAAGCTCGTGAGCAGGACGGCGGTCTCGCTGCGGGCCGCGCGCGCCGAAGTGGTCACAGCCCTCCTCCTCGCAGGCCAGGGTCGTGCCGACGCAGAGCTGACGGCCGCGCTCGAGTCGTCGAGGCTCGGCGTCGACCCCCGTTACGGCACCGTGTCGCCGCGTTCGGTCACACTCGTCCTGGCAGCGCCGTCCCCGCCTCCGAGCGCCGAGATCTCCGCGTCGGCCAACCGCCCCACGTCGACAGCTACCGGCTCCTGAGGGCTCTAAGGGTCGTCGGGTGCCCTTCGCGCGGCCGCACGTCACGGTCGTCGGCCTGGGCCCGGCCGACGAGGAGCTGCTCCCGCCCAGGACGCGCGAGCTCCTCGCGTCGGCGACGGCCGCGTTCCTTCGCACGTCGCGTCACCCCGCGGCCGCGGATCTCGCCCGATCGGCGGCGCCGGGCACGACGACCGGACGCGACACGCCGGTCGGGCACGCCCGGATCGCCACCTTCGACCACCACTACGACGAGGCGCAGACCTTCGAGGAGGTGTACGAGCGGATCGTGGCGGACCTCGTCGCCGTGGCGCAGGTCGTGTCGAACGACGGCGGCGAGGTCGTCTACGCCGTCCCTGGCTCGCCGCTCGTCGCCGAGCGGACCGTCGAGCTGCTGCGAGCGGACCCGAGGGTCGAGGTCACGCTGGTGCCGGCGATGTCCTTCCTGGACCTCGCCTGGGCGCGCCTGGGCGTGGACCCCGTCGCGGAAGGGGTGCGGCTGGTCGACGGGACCCGCTTCGCCGTGGAGGCGGCAGGAGAGCGCGGCCCTTTGCTCGTCGCGCAGTGCTGGTCGCAGGCGGTGCTCTCCGAGGTGAAGCTCGCGATCGGCGACGCCGAGGCGCCGCCGGACGTCGAGGTCACCGTCCTGCACCATCTCGGCCTCCGCGACGAGGTCGTCTCGGTCGTTCCCTGGCACGAGCTCGATCGGGCCGTGGTGCCGGACCACCTGACCACCCTCTGGGTGCCCAAGCTGGCCGCGCCGGTGGCCGCAGAGCTGGTTGCGCTCGACGAGCTGGTCTGCCGCTTGCGGCGTGACTGCCCCTGGGACCGGGAGCAGACGCACGTGTCGCTCGAGCGCCACCTGCTCGAGGAGGCCTACGAGGTCCTGGAGGCGATCGACGAGCTCGGCCGGACGCCGCAGGACGCCGAGGAGACGGAGGCCGAGGCGGAGCGGCGCGCGACCCTCCACCTGGAAGAGGAGCTCGGCGACCTGCTCTTCCAGGTGTTCTTCCACTCGCGGCTCGCGGCAGAGGAGGGGAGGTTCACGATCGCCGATGTCGCCCGCTCCCTCCGAGGCAAGCTGGTCTCACGCCATCCGCACGTCTTCGGCGACGTCACGGCGCACGACGCCGAAGCGGTGGTGGCGAACTGGGAGGAGATCAAAAAGCAGGAGAAGGGCCGCGCCAGCGTGATCGAGGGCATTCCCGGAGCGCTCCCTTCGCTCGCGCTCGCGGCGAAGCTGCAGCGCAAGACCTCAGCGGTTCGAGGAGCCGCGCTGGCCGAGACCCCCGCGCTCTTGGCGGACGCGGCGGCCCTTCTCGACGCGGTGGGTCGCTCGGCGGTCGAGGGCGTGGCGGACGAGGGAGCGTCGCAGCTGCGAGAGCACGACGTCGCCGGGCGCGCGGGCGCGTTGCTGTGGGCCGTCGCGGACCTCGTGCGGCGCGCCGGCGCGGAGCCCGAGGACGCATTGCGCGCCGAGGCGGCGAGGTACGCCCGACGCCTGCGCGGGATCGAGAGCGGCCTGCGGGAGCTCGGGACACCCGCTGCAATGGGGGCGACACGCTAACGTGGAGCGCCGCCGAAGGACCTCGGCAGCGCACCAGGGAGCCGATCGATGAGCACGATCGAGAACGTCGTCGCCCGCCAGGTGCTCGACTCACGCGGGAACCCGACGGTCGAGGTGGAGGTCGTCCTCGACTCCGGCGCCCGCGGGCGCGCCATCGCGCCCTCCGGCGCCTCGACCGGGGCGCACGAAGCGGTCGAGCTGCGCGACGGTGGCGACGCGTACGGGGGGAAAGGCGTCCGGCGTGCCGTGGCGAACGTGCAGGAGGAGATCGCGGGCACCCTCGTGGGAATGGACGCGCTCGACCAGCGAGGGATCGACATGGCGATGGTCGATCTCGACGCCACCCCCGACAAGAGCCGGCTCGGCGCCAACGGGATGGTCGCGACGTCGGTCGCGGTCGCCAAGGCGGCGGCCTCGGAGCTCGAGGTGCCCCTCTATCGCGCGATCGGAGGGGTGAACGCGCACGTGCTCCCGCTCCCGATGCTGAACGTGATCAACGGCGGGGCGCACGCCCGCAACTCGCTCGACTTCCAGGAGTACATGGTGGTGCCCGTCGGTGCCGCCTCCTTCGACGAGGCGCTGCGCTGGAGCGTGGAGACCTACCACGCTCTCCGCCAAAGGCTCGACGAGCGCGGGCTGTCCACCGCGGTCGGTGACGAGGGCGGCTTCGCGCCGGACCTGGCGACGAACCAAGAGCCGCTCGAGGTGCTCCTCGACGCGATCGAGCACGCCGGCCGCACGCCCGGAGACGAGATCGCGCTCGCGCTGGACCCCGCGACGAGCGAGCTGTGGAAGGACGGCGTCTACGAGCTCGCAGGCGAGGGGCGGCGGCTCTCGTCGAGCGGGATGGTCGAGTACTGGGCGGGCGTCGTGGAGCGCTACCCGGTCGTGTCCCTGGAAGACGGGATGGCGGAGGACGACTGGGAGGGGTGGGCCGCGCTGACCTCGGCCGTCGGCGATCGGGTGCAGCTCGTCGGGGACGACCTGTTCGTGACGAACGTCGCGCTCATCGAGCGAGGGATCGATGCCGGCGTGGCCAACGCCGTGCTCGTCAAGCTGAACCAGATCGGCACGCTCACCGAGACGCTCGACGCGATCGAGCTCGCCACGCGCGCGTCGTACCGCACCGTGATCTCGCACCGCTCCGGCGAGACCGAGGACACGACGATCGCGGACCTCGCCGTGGCGGCGAACGCCGGGCAGATCAAGGCGGGCGCGCCCTGCAGGACCGACCGGGTCGCGAAGTACAACCAGCTCTTGCGGATCGAAGAGGACCTCGGGACGTCAGCCTCCTTCTTGGGCGGCCGGGCTCTCAGCAGGGGACGACATGCGCGGGTATGAGACGCGCCCGCCCAACGAGCGCACGACGCGCCCGCCGACGTCTCGTTCGGAGCGCCGGAGGGCGGCCGTGGTGCGCCGCAACCGTCTCGTCCTCGCCCTCGCGATCGTCGTGTCCGCAGTCGTCGTCGCGGCGTGGTTCCCTGCATCGGCGCTGCTCCATCAGCGTGCAGCGCTCGACGCGGCCTCCGCGCAGCTGAGCCGGCTCGACCGGGAGAACGCTGCGCTGCAGCACCGCGAGCGCCAGCTGCGCACCATGTCGACGATCGGCAGGATCGCAGAGGAGCAGTACGGCCTCGTGCCGCTCGGCGACCAGGCATACCAGGTCCTTCCACCCAGCGGGTCGCGCGGTGCCGAGGGGACCTTGACGCCGACGGAGTCGAGCGTGACGAGCGTGAAGAGCCGGGGAGCGAGCGGAGCGCTGGCTCCGCGGGCGTCGGAGGGGTCGAAGGGGACTCCTGGCACATCCGGGGGGTTCTTCGAGAGAGTGCTTCGGACGCTCGAGTTCTGGCGATGAGCGGGCGGCCTCGGGGGCCGCGCCATGGCGACGAAGCCCGCGCCGAAGAAGCCCGCGCCGAGGACCTCGGCGACGAAGCCCGCGCCGAAGAAGCCCGCGCCGAGGACCTCGGCGACGAAGCCCGCGCCGAAGAAGCCCGCGCCGAGGACCTCGCCGAGGTGACCCGGCTCCTCGGGCGGGCGCCCGACTGCGACTTCGTCGTGGTGCGGCGCCGGGCCGACGGCGTGCCCCAGGTCATCGAGAACGCCCCGCTGCTCCATGACGGCACGCCGATGCCGACGAGGTTCTGGCTCGTCGACCGGGAGCTGAGGGAGGCCGTCGCGAGGCTCGAGTCGGAAGGGGGCGTGCGTGCTGCCGAGGCCGCCGTCGACCCGGTCGAGCTCGCCAGGGCCCACGATCGGTACGCGGCAGACCGTGACGAGCTCGTCCCCGCCGGTCACCGCGGGCCCCGGCCCGCGGGCGGCGTGGGTGGCACCCGGGCAGGGGTGAAGTGCTTGCACGCGCACCTCGCCTGGTGGCTGGCGGGCGGTGACGACCCCGTCGGCGCGTGGGTCGCCGGACGGCTGGGCGTCACCCGGGACCTGCCGGCTCGCCGCGTCGGAGACGTCCCGGCAGGACCGGTCGCGGTGGCGAGCCCGCAGGGCGCGCTGGCCGCGGGTGCGCACGCGGCTGACCGGGCGCTCCCACCCAAGGAGTACCGGACGCTGACCGCGATCGTTCCGGTGTACAACGAGCGCTCCACGGTGGTCGAGATCGTCCGCAGGGTGCGCGCGGCCGACGTGCCGCTCGTGGTGGACGTGGTCGTGGTGGACGACGGGTCGACCGACGGCACCGACCAGGTCCTGGGCGCGATCGCCGACTCGACCGTGCGCGTGGTGCGCCACGAGCGCAACCGCGGCAAGGGCGCCGCGGTGCGCACGGGGCTCCAGCGTGCGACGGGCGACCTCGTCATCGTCCAGGACGCGGATCTCGAGTACGACCCCGACGACTGGCCACAGCTGCTCGATCCGATCCTGAAGCACAAGGCGCACGTCGTCTACGGCAGCCGCTTCACGGGCGCTCGCAAGAACATGCTCATCCTCCACTGGATCGGGAACAGGTTCCTCTCCCTTGTCACCAACCTCCTGTACGCGACGACGCTCTCGGACATGGAGACCTGCTACAAGGTCTTCGACCGGCGTGTGCTCGACGGCATCACGATCGAGTCCGATCGGTTCGACTTCGAGCCCGAGATCACCGCCAAGGTCCTGCGTCGCGGCTTTCGCATCTACGAGGTGCCGATCAGCTACGCGGGCAGGGAGCCCGAGGAGGGCAAGAAGATCACCTGGCGCGACGGCTTCAGCGCGCTGCGCGCGCTCGTGAAGTACCGCTTCACCCGGCTGTGAGCGCCCACGACGCCCCAGGCCCGCGCGCTCCGGACGCGACGGGCACCGGCCCGCTCGCCGCGGTGGACTGCGGCACGAACTCGACGCGCCTTCTCGTCGTCGACGACGCCGGACGCCAGCTCGTGCGGCTGATGCGGATCAC
>JAJYMD010000071.1 GCA_021787255.1 Actinomycetes bacterium
TCTGCCAGAGCGAAGAGACCGGACGCAGCCAGGAGGACCACGATGACCGCGAGCAGCACCCAGTCGGTCGCGTGGAGCCCCGCGCTCGCGACGACGGGCGTCGGGGTCACGGCGATCCGCCACCCTCGTGGTGACGGGCCAGCAGCTCGCGCTCCAAGTGCTCCATGGCCTCCGCCTCCTGATCTGTCTCATGGTCCATCCCGAGCAGGTGAAGGAGCCCGTGGACCACGAGGAGCGCGAGCTCGTCGTCCATGGTCACCCCGTGCTCCATGGCGTTGCGCGCGGCAACGGCAGGACAGATCACCACGTCGCCGAGCAAGGTGAGCGGCTCCACCTCGGCGTCGGCGCCCGGACCGATCCCTCCCGAGTCCGGAGACCGTCCTGCGGGCAGAGGCTCGTCCTCGATCGGGAACGCGAGCACGTCGGTGGGGCCCTTGCGCCCGAGGAACTGCTCGTTCAAGGCGGCGATGGAGGGCTCGTCGACGAAGAGGAGCGACACCTCGACCTCGCCTGGAACACGGCGATCCTCGAGGACCGAGCGCGCGAGACCGGCCCATCGATCCAGGTCGACGGCGCGTTCTTCCTGCTCGTCGGCCGCGTAGACATCAACCGCCATCGCGGGGGCGCTCTGCCTCCTCGTAGGCGCGGATGATGTCCGCGACGATCTGGTGCCGGACGACGTCACGGCGCGTCAGGTGGACGAAGGCGACACCCGGCACCTCGCCGAGCACCCGGTCCAGCCCGACAAGCCCCGAGCGTGCGCCCGCCACGTCGATCTGGGTGACGTCGCCGGTCACGACGCACTTCGAGCCGAAGCCGATGCGGGTGAGGAACATCTTCATCTGCTCGGGGGTCGTGTTCTGGGCCTCGTCGAGGATGATGAACGAGTTGTTCAACGTGCGACCTCGCATGAACGCGAGCGGCGCCACCTCGATGGTTCCCCGATCCATCAGCCGCTGGGCGCCGTCGGGCTCCAAGAGGTCGTAGAGCGCGTCGTAGAGAGGGCGCAGGTACGGGTCGACCTTGGCCATCAGGTCGCCGGGAAGGAAACCGAGGCGCTCGCCCGCCTCGACGGCCGGGCGCGTGAGGATGATGCGGTTGACCGCGCGGGTCTGCAACGCCTGCACGGCGTGCGCGACAGCCAGGTAGGACTTCCCCGTCCCCGCGGGCCCGATGCCGAAGGTGACCGTGCTCGCGCAGATCGCGTCGGTGTAGCGCTTCTGCCCGGCCGTGTAAGGGCGTACCGAGCGGCCCCGGGCTGCACGCACCACCTCGACGTTGAACACCTCGGAGGGGCTCACGTCCTCACGCACCATGTCGATGGTCCGGCGCACCTTCGCAGCGTCGAGACCCTGGCCCGACTCGAGCACGACGACCAGCTCTTCGAAGAGCCGCGACAGCTGCTCCGCCTCGGGACCGTCGACCGCGATGCGGTTCCCCTGCACGGCGATCCGATCCTCGGGGAACGCGCGCTCGACGAGCCGCAGCAGCTCGTCGTGGGGACCGAGCAAGCTGGCCATGAGGTGCGTGTTCGGCACCATGGTCTCTCGCCGGGCGGTCGTCACCTCTCCGGCTCCGGCGCCCGCGCCGGTGTCCGCCTCTCGGACCGCCTGCGAGGCCGCCGCGCGCTCCGCGTGGGTCACCCGGGCGGCCACGTCATCTGCCGGCCGCCGATCACGTGGAGATGCAGGTGCGGCACGGAGTTCAGCGCATCCCTTCCCACGTTCAGCACCAATCGGTAGCCACGCTCGGCCCCGGCGATGCCCTCCGCCTCCGCCACTGCACGTGCCGCAGCGAACATCGCCGCGAGATCCTCGGCGTGCTCCTCGGTCAACAGGCCTGCGTGGGCGACATGACGGCGCGGCACGACGAGCACGTGCACCGGCGCCTGGGGCTGGATGTCACGGAAGGCGACCGTGCGGTCGGTGGCATGCACGACATCGGCAGGCACCTCGCCGGCCACGATCCGGCAGAACAGGCAGTCGGTCGGCGTCAGGGCTCTGTCCCGTTGCTCGAACGCCGCGGCGGGAGGAGGTGCTCGAGATCGCCGGGCGCGATCCGGCACGACTCGATGAACCGGTCGACGTCCTCCTCCTTCAAGCGGATCACTCGCCCGAACTTATAGGCCGCGAGCTCCCCCCCGTCGATGAAACGGTAGAGGCTCCGCAGCGTCACCCCGAGGCGTGCCGACGCGTCCTTGGTGCTGAGCCAGCGCACCTGCTCGTCCGCCATCGTCGTCATACTCCCACCGCGATGTCCTGTCGGGCACTCATAGCTTCTGCCGTGACACGGTACCGGCGCGCAAGGCTCCAAGAAGCACCCCCGCGGCAACCGCGGCGGTCTCGGCGCGCAGCACGTGCGCCGCGAGCCCCACCGTCGGCAGCCCCGACGAGAGCTCCTCGGGGCTCCATCCCCCTTCGGGCCCGACCGCGATGCCGGTGAGCGCCGGAGTCAGCGGCTGACCCCCGGGCTCGGCGAGTGCAAGCCCCGAGCGTTCGAGGTCCGCGATCCCGACGATCCCGGCGACCTCCGGCAGCCATACCCGACGCGCCTGGGCCGCAGCCCCCGAGGCCACCCGGCGCAGCCGCTCGAGCGCGGCACCGGCGCGCCCGGGGTCCCAGCGGACGACCGACCGCGCGGTGGAGAGGACGACGATGCGATCGACGCCGAGCTCGGTCAGCTTCTGGACGACCCACTCGGGACGCTCGGCCTTCACCGGAGCGAACGCCACGGTCAGTGGCGGCGCCGGCGCCGCGTCGAGCTCGACCGGCCCGTCGACCTCGAGCATTCCCGCGCCCCGGTAGCGACAGCGGGTCCAGCGACCCAGCCCGTCGGTCGCCACCACCACCTCTCCGACGCCAAGCCGCAGGACGCGCTCGAGATGGTGCGCGTCGGCGGCCCCGAGGACTGGGGCCGCCGGATCGGCGACGAGCACCTGGGTGACGGCGCGCCGACGGACCGCGACGCCTGTGCCGGCGCCGTGGGGAGCGTCAGCCAAGGGCCGAGCGGATGCGGGAGAAGACCCCGTCGTGACCGTGGACCTCCTCGCCGCGCTCCGCGGCGAGCTGACCGAGGAGCTCGCGCTGACGAGGGGTGAGGTCGGTCGGCGTGTCGACCGCGAGATGGACGTAGAGGTCCCCCCTGCCACGGCCGCGCAGGTGCGGCACGCCGAGCCCGCGCAGCCGGACCACCGAACCGGCCTGCGTGCCCGCGGCGACCCCGACCTGTCGGGGGCCGTCGAGCGTCTCGACGTCGAGCGAGGTGCCGAGCGCGGCCTGGGCCATGCCGACGTGCAGGGTCGTGTGGAGGTCGTCACCGGCGCGCTCGAACCGCTCGTCGGGCTCGACGACGAGATGCACGAACAGCGAGCCGTTGGGGCCGCCGCGTGGCCCGGCCGGCCCGCGCCCAGCCAGGCGAAGCGTGGAGCCATCGTCCACGCCGGCGGGAACCTCGACCGTGAGCTCGCGGTCCTCCATTCGCCGGCCCTCGCCCCGGCACGCCTGGCAGGGGTCGGCGATCACCTCGCCGGTCCCCTGGCACTTGGAGCACCCGACCATCGTCACGACCTGGCCCAGCAACGAATTGCGGAGGCGTCGGATCTCGCCGGTTCCCTGGCAGTCGCTGCACACGATCGGCTGGGTGCCGAGCGCCGCTCCGCTTCCGCCGCACACGTCGCAGCTGACCGGAAGGCGTACGGAGAGCTGCTTCTGGGCGCCGAAGACCGCCTCGACGAGGTTCAGGTGCAAGGTGACCTCGGCGTCACTACCCGGCTGGGGACCGCGGCGCCTGGCAGCACGTGGGGCCCCCGCCATCGTCCCGAAGAACATCTCGAAGAGATCCGAAAGGCCGCTGTCGAAGCCGAAACCGCTGCCCGCGCTGCTCGGACCGGGGGCAGGCCCGCCGCGGAAGCTCGCCGCCCCGAAGCGGTCGTAGCGAGCACGCCGCTCGGGATCGCGCAGGACCTCGTACGCGAACGAGATCTCCTTGAACTTGGCCTCGAGATCGGGATCGCCGCCGTTCGCGTCCGGATGGAACTCCCGCGCGCGGCGCCGGTAGGCCCGCTTGATCTCCTCGTCGGTCGCGTCGGGCCGGACGCCGAGGAGCTCGTAGAGATCACCCATCGTCTCAGCGCCTGCCACGTGCACGCCTCCTCGGACGAGTCTCGCGCACCGGGCGCGCGGAAGATCCGGCGTCGAGCGTCGCGCGGAGCCGGTCTCCGAGCTGCTCCCCCACGACCCGTGCCGCGGCGAGGGCCTGGGGATAGTTCATGCGCGTGGGACCGACGAGGCCCACGGCACCACCCAGCTGTCCGTCAACGGAGACCGGGGCGACGACGACAGCGCACGCCGACAGCGGCTCGTAGCCGTGCTCGGTGCCGATCGCGACGGACAGGCCCCGCTCGAGCACGTCGCGCAGCAGCGACACCACGACGAGCTGCTGCTCCAAGGTGGCGAGCACCGCGCGGACCGTGTCGACCGCATCGAACGCTGCGGCAAGGCGAGAGGGCCCTCCCACGAAGATCCGGTCGTGCGCCTCGCCCGCCAGGTCTCCGAGCGCCGACTCTGCGAGGGAAACCACCCGGTCGACCGCGGCGTCACCGCTCGGCTCCGCGATGTGGACGGAACCGAGGGGATGCCCCTGCGCGGCAGCCTGAAGGCGGCCCGACGCGACGGCGAGCACCTCGTCGGGGACCTCCTCGGGCAGCTCGATCGCCCGCTTCTCCACTGCGCCGTCCGCCAGCACGGCCACGAGCAGCGCCACGCGCGCCCCCAGGCCCACGAGCTGCACCGAGCGCACCACGGCGGCGTCGTGGCTCGGTGGAACCACGACGGAGGCGTAGGAGGTCAGGTCGGACAAGAGGCCCGACGTCCGCTCGAGCAGCTCCTCCATCTCGCCGTGGACCTGCTCGAAGAACCTGCTCACCTTGTGGCGCTGCGCGGGCCCGAGGACGCCCGGCTCGGCCAGCTGGTCCACGAAGAACCGGTAGCCCTTGTCGGTCGGGACCCGCCCGGCACTCGTGTGCGGCTGGACGAGGTACCCCTCGCGTTCGAGGGCGACCATCTCCGAGCGGATCGTCGCGGACGAGACGTTGATCCCCGCGGCCCGGGCGACATGATGAGACCCGACCGGCTGGGCGGTCCCGATGTACTCGGTCACGACTGCCTCGAGGATCGCGGCCTTTCGGCGGTCGAGGTCCTGGGTGTCGGGCATGGCGTCTCTCCGTTGATGGCGGTGTCTCTGGCACTCGATTTTACCGAGTGCCAAGGTGCGCCGGCCGCTGCTCGCACCGGCGGCAGGCGCGGAGGTCCCTCGCTCTCCACCAGAGCATGTCTCGGGGAGCCCGCTCACTCGTCCAGGCGAAGGGCCGAGATGAAGGCCTCCTGAGGCACCTCGACTCGCCCGATGCTCTTCATCCGCTTCTTCCCCTCCTTCTGCCGCTCGAGGAGCTTGCGCTTTCGGGTGATGTCACCGCCGTAGCACTTGGCCAGCACGTCCTTGCGACGGGCCTTCACGGTCTCGCGTGCGACAACGCGCCCCCCGATCGCCGCCTGGATCGGCACGTCGAACAGCTGACGGGGGATCAGCTCACGCAGCTTCTCGGTCATGCGCCGCCCGTAGGAGTCGGCCTGGGAGCGGTGCACGATGGTCGAGAAGGCATCGACCGGCATGTGGTTGATCAGCAGGTCGACGCGCACGAGGTTCGCCGTCGCGTACCCCGCAGGTTCGTAGTCGAGGCTGGCGTAGCCCTTCGTCCGGCTCTTCAGCTGGTCGAAGAAGTCGACGACCACCTCGGCGAGGGGGATCGCGTAGACGAGCTCCACCCGCTCGGGGGAGAGGTACTCCATCCTCTGCATCTCCCCGCGGCGGCTCTGGCACAGCTCCATGACCGCCCCGGTGTACTCCGAAGGGGTGAGCACCGTCGCCGTCAGCACCGGCTCGTCCACGTGGTCGATGCGCGCGGCGTCGGGCAGGTCCGTCGGGTTGTCGACCACCACGACCGTGCCGTCCGTCAGGTACGCGCGGTACTCCACCGACGGCGCGGTCGCGATCAGCGACAGGCCGAACTCACGTTCGAGGCGTTCGCGGATGATCTCCATGTGCAGCAGGCCGAGGAACCCGCAGCGGAACCCGAAGCCGAGCGCATGCGACGACTCGGGCTCGTAGGTGAAACTGGCGTCGTTCAGCTGCAGCTTGTCGAGCGCGTCACGCAGGTCGGGCAGCTCGTCGCCGTCGATCGGGTAGAGCCCGCAGAACACCATCGGCTTCGGGTCGCGGTAGCCGGCGAGCGGCTCGGCGGCCGGAGACGCCGCGTCGGTGACCGTCTCGCCGGAACGCGCCTCGGCGACGTTCTTGATCCCCGCGATCAGGTCGCC
>JAJYMD010000392.1 GCA_021787255.1 Actinomycetes bacterium
GAGTCGCCGCGGGCAGCCCGCAGCAGCAAGGAAGAAGACCCTGACGGGGCCTTCGACCGGGAGCGGGGCATAACGTGTGGCGTCCCGCGGTCGGCGAGTCGTCGAACGGAGCCACGTCGTTCCATAGCAGCAGCGCTGGCGAGAGGAACGCACCCAGAGCGAGCCGCCGTGCGCTTGCACGTACTGGCTCGCCGCCTCCTCCACCTGCACCTGCACCTGCACAACTGCATAGTAGACGGAAGTACGTCCGGGAACTGCCGTTTCTCCAGGCTGGCCAGGGATGTTCGCTGCGGACGTCGACTCGTTGCTGACTACGCGAGGCGCAGCGGGATCGGGACCTCGACGAGCTCGAAAGCCTTTCGCAGGGCCTCGGTCGGCTCGAAGAGACGTCCGAAGGCGACGGTGGTTCCCGGCACCGTGGAGGGGTTGCGCGCGAGGTTCGCCAAGTGATCGAGAAGCCCTTGTGAGGTGCACTCCTTCCACTTGGGCGGTCGCCGCCCGGTCTGTGCGCTGCGGTGGCTCCTCGTCGCGGATTGTGAGCGGCGCCCAGGCCTTGCGCAGGTGCCATACGAGGTGAGCATCGAGGAGACAGAACAGACAGAGCAGATTGGACCGGCCTTGGTTTCGTTGCAGGTCGACCAGGTAGAGTCGACTGGTTCACTGATTCACTGAGCGTCTACGATGCGTCGGTTCGCCGGCTTCACGCCCTTCATCGTATTTGCCACCTTGGGATACCAACGTCCCGGGACGAGCACGACCTGCACGAAAGGTCCCTGTCGAACTTGTCGGAGAGGAGCGCGCCCTCCCCACGGCGCTCGCACAACCACCGTTGCTCTCGCGATCCGATCAGCCTCGCGCTCCTCCTCTCCTCCTGGCCAGTCCCATCCGGCCACCGTTACTGGAACGCACCTGTAGGTCCGAGCAGCGGTGGCTCACGGCGATGCGCGTGCTCGGCAGTCTCGCACGGCCAAGCGGTGACGATCGCCGGCAAGTTGAGGGGATGGAGCAGCTGGGCCGACACGCGCTCCGGCCCCGCCGTGGAGCGGACCCGGTGTCCATGTGCCCAGCCTCAGGCTGCCACAGCTGGGCCCGCTTGAACAAACGTCCCAAACTACGCACCACTCCTTGGAGCAATGTCCGTGGCCAGCGCAACGGGCCAGGGTTAGTGTGCCAATGACCGGTCGATGGACCTGCCGCCTGGAGCGATCGACGGGATCGGAGGCGAACGCATGGAGAGAAGAGCTGAGCCGAGGTTCGAAGGCGTGTACGTGGCCATCGCCACGCCTTTCGGTCCGGACGGCGCGCTCGATCTCGACGCACTGGGTCGGAATTGCGAGCAGTTGATCGAGCGCGGGGTCCACGGCATCGTGCCGTGTGGTTCGCTCGGCGAGTACGAGGCGCTGACCGACGACGAGCGCTCGGGCGTCGTCAAGGCGACCCTGGACGCAGCAGCCGGACGCGTCGAGATCGTACCGGGGGTCTCGGGCAAGTCCGCCGCGGAGGCCCGGCGGTGGGCGGACGCGGCGGCCTCGCTCGGATGCCGAGCCGTCATGTGCCTCCCCCCGACCGCGCACACGCCGACCCCTGACGAGGTCGTCGCCCACTTCGACGAGGTGGGACGGACCGGAGTCGAGATCATCGCCTACAACAACCCCTTCTCGACCCGCGTGGACCTCACCCCGAGCCTGTTGTCTCGTCTGGCTGAGAACGACGCGATCGTGGCCGTGAAGGAGTTCTCTCAGGACGTCCGTCGAGTCGCGGCCATTCGTCAGTCGGCTCCTCGCCTCCAAGTCATCTGTGGTTGCGACGACACCTACGTCGAGGCGGCCCTCATGGGCGCGACGTGCTGGATCGCCGGGTTCGCCAACGCTTTCCCGGCGGCGTCGGTCGAGCTCCACGGCCTCTGCCGTGCTGGCCGGTGGGACGAAGCGATCGGCCTCTACCTGCGGATGCTCCCGCTTCTGCGCTGGGACGCGGACCCACGATTCGTGCAGGCGATCAAGCTTGCGATGGACGAGACGGGCTTCGTCGGCGGCGCGGTCCGCTTGCCTCGGCTGCCGCTGGTGCCCCAAGACGCCGACCAGGTCCGCCACCAGGTCCGCCAATTCGTCGAGAGCGATTGATGCGGTCGAGCCTGGTCGTCACCGCCGTCGACAGCCACACCGAAGGCATGCCGACGCGGGTCGTGACGGGAGGGTTCGGCGAGCTGCCGGGCGACACCATGGCCGATCGGCGGCTCTACGTCATCCACGAGCGCGACCACATCCGCCGCTTCCTCATGCACGAGCCGCGCGGGCACAGCGCGATGTCCGGCGCCGTCCTGCAGCGACCCACGCGCCCGGACGCCGACGTCGGCGTCGTGTTCATCGAAGTGTCGGGATGCCTCCCGATGTGCGGGCACGGCACCATCGGCGCCGCCACCGTGCTCGTCGAGACCGGCATGGTCGAAGTCAAGGAGCCCGAGACGGTCATCCGCTTCGACACGCCCGCCGGGCTCGTCAGCGCCTCGGTCGACGTGCAGGAGGGCCACGCGACGAGCGTCACCATCCGCAACGTCCCGGCCTACTTGCACCTGCGCGACGCGACGGTCGAGGTTCCCGGCATCGGCTCCGTGGTGCTGGACCTCGCATGGGGCGGCAATTTCTACGCCATCTTGCCCGCGGCGGCACTCGGCCTCCAGGTCGACCCCGGCGCGCACGACCAGCTGATCCAGGCAGGTCTCGCCGTCATGGCCGCGGTCAACGACCAGCTGCAGTTCTGTCACCCCGAGCACACCACGGTCGACTACTGCCACCACGTCATGCTCACCGAACCAGGCGACGGCGAGGTGTCCGGGCGGGCCGCCACCGCGATCCACCCGGGCTGGCTGGACCGCTCACCGTGCGGCACGGGCACGAGCGCCCGCATGGCGCAGCTCCACGCCCGGGGGGCGCTCGGTCTCGAGCAGGACTACGTCCACGCGTCGGTGATCGGCTCCCGCTTCGTCGGACGGCTCCTCGGCACGGCGAAGGTCGGCGAGTTCGACGCGGTCCTGCCGAGCTTCCGGGGCAGAGCCTGGATCACGGGCCTCGCCAGCTATCTGCTCGACCCCGACGACCCCTACCCGACGGGGTTCCTGCTCGGCCGACAGGATTGAGCGAGCTCGCCGGCCCGAAGTGGAGCGACGAGCTCCCTGCGGGCGCAGACGTCGTGGTCGTGGGCGCCGGCATCGTGGGCGCCGCCATCGCCGCCCGACTGGCGAGGGCCGGTGCGGAGGTGTGCCTCCTCGAGCGATCAGGGCCCGCCGCCGGTTCCAGCTCGTCAGGAGAGGGCAACCTGCTCGTCTCGGACAAGCTCCCGGGCCCGGAGCTGGACCTCGCGCTGCGCAGCCTCGTCCTCTGGCAGGAGGTCGACGCCGAGGCCGCCGAACGGATCGAGCTCGAGCGCAAGGGCGGGCTCGTGGTGGCGTGGGACGAGGCGCAGCTCGCGGCGCTCCAGGCCCTCGCCGCGGCACAGGAGGCCGCCGGTGTCGCGATCCGCCACCTGGGCGGCACCGAGCTCGTCGACGCCGAGCCGCACCTCAGTGGCGAGGTGGCCGGGGCGGTCTTCTACGAGGCCGACTCCCAGGTACAGCCGATGTACGCGGTCGCCCACCTGCTCGCGCAGGCCGCGGCCAATGGCTGTCGAATGATGCGGGGTACCGAAGTGTGCGGGTGGCGTACCACTCCGAGGGGCTCGCAGGCGCTCGAGACGACGCTCGGGTCGCTACGGGTCGGCACGGCGGTCGTGAACGCCGCGGGGTCCTGGGCGGGAGAGCTCGCCGCGCGCTTGGGATCCGACCTCCCTGTCGCTCCGCGCAGGGGGCACGTGCTCGTGACCGAGCCGATGCCCGTCGTCACGGCCCACAAGGTCTACGAGGCCGACTACGTGGGCTCGATCCACGACCAGGACGACGGATGGCGCTGCTCGAGCGTCGTGGAGGCGACCGCCAGCGGCACGATGCTGCTCGGCTCTTCCCGTGAGCTCGTGGGCTGGTCGGCGGTGCCGGACCCCCAGATCGTCGCCAGCATCGCCGCGAGGGCGATCAGGCTGTTCCGGGGGCTGGCCGCCGCCAAACTGCTGCGGACGTACGTGGGGTTCCGGCCTGCGACGCCCGACCGGCTCCCGGCGATCGGATGGGACGCTCGCGTCCCTGGGCTGCTGCACGCGACCGGCCACGAGGGTGCGGGCATCGGCCTTTCCCTCGCGACCGCCGAAGCCGTGCAGTGCCTCCTCTGCAAGACGGTGCCACCGGTAGGGCTGCAACCCTTCGATCCGGCTCGCTTCTCGAAGACGACCGAGACCCGACCGGAGCCGTGATGTGACAGACCTCGAGGTGCACTTCACGTTCGACGGCCGGCCGCTCGAAGCCCCGCTCGGTGCGAGCGTCGCGTCCGCCCTTCTCGCCAACGGGGTCCGGTCCTGGCGTCGCACCCGGTCGACGGGCGCAGCGCGCGGGCTCCTGTGCGGGATCGGCAACTGCTTCGACTGCCTCGTCGACGTGGGCTCCGCGCACGCGGTGCGCGCGTGCGTCACGCCGCTGCACGAGGGCGACGCGCTCCGCACGTCGGTGTCGCGGGGCTCCATCGAGGTCGGGCCACTCGAGAAGCGCTCTGGCGAAGACACGGGGGGCGCCAGGGCGGCGGGGAACGCCGCACGAGCGCTGCGCGGTGACGTCCTCGTGGTCGGGGGAGGTCCGGCGGGACTGGCGGCCGCCGAGGCCGCGATCGGACGCGGGGTCTCGGTCGTGCTCGTCGACAATGCAGCGCGACTAGGAGGCCAGCTGTACCGCCAGCCATCGTCGGACCAGACAGGAGGTGCCAGGCCGATCGGCCCCCAGCTCGCGGCTCGCCATCCGAGGCTCGCCGACCCACCGGGGCTCGTCGTCGCCACCGGGGCCGCGGTCTGGCAGCTCCGCGCCGCACCGGGCGGCGTCGTCGCGTGGCTGGAGGATGGAAGACGGGTCCAGGCGACCGCCGCGGTGCTCGCCCCGGGCGCCACCGAGCTCCTCGTCCCCTTCCCCGGCTGGGAGCTGCCGGGCGTGGTCAGCGCAGGCGCCGCCCAGTCCCTGCTCAAGGCGCACGGTCAGCTGGTCGGTCGCCGGCTGCTGGTCGCGGGGTCCGGTCCGTTCCTCTTCCCGGTCGCCACCAGCCTGGCGGACGCCGGTGCCGAGGTCCTCGCCGTCGTCGAAGCCTTGCCGGCCGGCCGGCTGACGCCGATCTTCGCGGCGCTGGCGCACCATCCGAGCAAGGCGAGCGAGGCTGCCGCCTACGTCGCCTCCCTCGCCCGGCGCGGCGTCCCCATCCGGACCAACCGGGTGATCGCACGCTGCGAACCAGGGAGCGACGGCGCGCTGCGGCAGGCGGTGGTCATCCCGACTGTAGAGGCGCGCGACGGGTTCGGATCCAGGGACTTCCGCGGGCGCGTGTACGACGTGGACGCGGTCTGCACCTCCTATGGGTTCGTCCCGCGCCTCGAGCTCGCCCGGCAGCTGGGTGTGGACGAAGTGCGTCTTCCTGGGCAGCCGTTCTCAGCGGTCGCGTGCGACGCCGCCCAGGCCACCTCCGTGCCCGGCGTCTTCGCCGCAGGCGAAGTGACCGGCATCGCCGGCGGAGAGGTGGCTGCGCTCGAAGGCTCGGTGGCGGGCGCCTCGGCTGCTGCCTACTGCCTCGGGCGGGCGCTGCGGGCTCAGGACGGCTGCAGCCCTTCAGACGATGGCGGCGATCGTCACCCCGGCGTGACGATCGGCCGGAGGCTGCGGCGGGCTCGACGGTTCGCAGAGCGCCTCAGCCATGTGTACGGTCACTCCGTCCCGCTCGGGCTCATCAGTGACGAGACGGTCGTGTGCCGCTGCGAGGACGTGCACGCAGGAGCGATCTTCGCCGCACTCGGCGCCGGAGCGATGACGGCGAGGGAGGTGCGGAATGTGACGCGTTGCGGGATGGGTTACTGCCAGGGGAGGACCTGTGGTCCCCTGGTGCAGCTGATCCTGGCCGAGGCGCTCGGTACCGGCACCTCGCAGGTCGGCGACCTGCACAAGCGCCCCGTGGCGACTCCCGTCCCGCTCGCGGTGGTCGCGCAGGTTGCGAGCCCAGGTATGGGGACGGGGACGTCCACTGCAACGACGAGCTCGTGAGACCCGACGACCGCCTGGCGCGGTCGGCGGATCGCCGGCCCCGGGTCTAGATTCGCCAGCGATCGGCCGGGATGGGCCGCAAGCCGGGGGGGCGAACTCTTTGGCATCTGATCTGCAATTTTTAGTCGACCAGCTCTCCAACCGGATCGGAGCGGCGGCAGTCCTCGAGGACCACGAGCAGCGCGCCATCGTCCACTCGAGCCAGGCGGGTC
>JAJYMD010000464.1 GCA_021787255.1 Actinomycetes bacterium
CGTCCTCGACGAGGATCTTCGTCACCTCCGCGCCACGGCGAAGGACGCCCCCGTGCGCCCCGACGACGCCGGCGAGCGCCTCGACGAGCTTCGACGCCCCGCCGGCGGGCACCGGGAGCCCGACCTGCTCGAGGAGGGCGACGATCGCCCGGTCCATGTACCCCGACCCCGCCGCGTCGGGGCCGAGGCCGGTGTGGAGCACCCACGGTGCGGCCAGCCCGCGCGTGGCGGGCGAACGGAACGTGCGCTCCAGCCAGGTCCTGGCGGTCTCTGCGAGCGATCCCAGGAGAGCGAGGCTCGTGCGCCGGCCGTGCCGGCGCAGGGTGCGGACCACGAGGAGACCCGTCGTCGCGCGCACGACGTCGGTGCCGAGCAGCCCCATCGCGGCAGATCCGACGGCGTCGAAGTCGTCGCGGTCGGTCGCGAAGCGCCCGCCGTCGCCGCTCGCGTCGCGGTCGAGCTCGTCCACGTTGCTGGCACGTGTGCGGGTGAGGACGCGCGAGTCGTCGTCGGGGAAGACGGTGGCGGTCACCGCGTCGGCGCAGCGGTACTCGAGACCGTGCCGGCGGAGGTCCTCCCCGAGCTGGCTGTAGGCGCTCGAGACCACGAAGAGCGGGTGCCAGGCGCTGAACACGTCGTGACGGAACCCCGGCAGCGTCAGCTCGGCGCTGCGCACCGCGCCGCCGAGCTCTTCGGCGCGCTCGAGCACCACGACCTCCCAGCCACGCCGGGCGAGCAGCGCCGCGCACACGAGCGAGTTGATGCCGCTGCCCACCACGACCACGTCCGCTGCGCGCCGCAGCTTTGCCGATCCGGTGCTCACCGCCCCACGACCTCCTTTCGGCGCCCTGCGGGAGCCCTGCGGGGTCCTGCGCGGACCTTGTCCGGGCCCTGGGCGGCCTTGTCCGGGCCCTGGGCGGCCCTGGGCGGCCCTGGGCGGGCCCCGCGGGTCAGGCCCTTGCACGGTCACGCAAAGTCTGATCAAATATAGCCCGCAGTCAACCTGGGCGAGGGGCCCAGGAGACCGACCTGACGATGGAGGCCAGCGCGTGGCGCTTCCCCTGCGCATTGGGATGATGCAGCTCACGATGGAACCGGTGGACGACATCCTCGCCCACGCGATGGAGCTCGACCGGGGGGGGTTCGACACGATCTGGCTCGCCGAAGCCTATCCGTGGTGGCGGCTCCACTCGATGGAGGCGCGGTCGTCCACCGCGCTGTCCGCTCTCATCGGCCGTTCGACGGAGCGGCTCACGGTCGGGTGGGGCATCATCTCGCCGTACACGCGCCACCCGATCCAGGTGGCCATGGAGGCGCGGGTCACCCAGGAGGCGGCGGGACCGGGCCGCCTGCTGATCGGCTTCGGCGCCTCGAAGATCTTCATGAAGGAGGCCGGGGTCGGGACACGCTCTCCGGCGCTCGCACTCCAGACGATCCGCGAGAGCGTGGAGATCGTGCGGGGCGTGCTCGCCGGCGACGAGCTCGACCATCACGGCACCGTCTACGACGCGGTCGTCCCGGCGCTGCGCCCCGACGCCGCGGCGCCCCGCGAGCGCGTGCCGATCTACGTCGCCGGCACCGGGCCCCGTCTCCAGCAGCTGGCCGGTGAGCAGGCGGACGGGCTGCTGACGCCGAGCATCACGACGCCCGAGTTCGTGAGGCGCTCCCGGCGGAACCTCGAGGCGGGAGCCGCCCGAGCGGGCCGGGACGCGTCGGCGATCGACCTGGGCTGCACCATCGTCGCCTCGATCGACGAGGACCGGGCCAAGGGGCGGGAGGGGGCGAGGGAGATCGCGGGGATGTACCTCGCCAACAAGGTGGAGAACATCCAGGCGTCTGCCGACGACCTGCTCGAGTGCGCGGGCCTCGACCGGGAGGAGATCCGACCGGTCGCCCAGGCGATGCGCGAGGGTGGCCGGCTGGCGGCCGCCGCAGCCGTGAGCGACTCGATCCTCGACAGGACCCGCCCGATCGCGGGCACGCCCGCGGACTGCATCGAGGCGATCGAGGCCTACGCGGACGCCGGCTGCACCCACATCATGCTCGAGCTGTGGGGCGCTGACCGCAGCGCCCAGCTCGAGCTGTTCGCGAAGCGGGTGCTCCCGCACTTCCGCAAGTGAGCGGGGCCTTCCCTGCCCTCGACCAGGGGACGGTCGAGGCGGTCACCGGCTCGGTGGACGAGACCCGCCTGGTCGACCTCGCCAGCAAGCTCGTCGGCACGCCGAGCCCGACGGGCGACGAGGAGGCGATGGGTCGCGTGGTGGCCGAGACCTGCGAGGGGATCGGGCTCGTCACCGCCTGGCAGGAGGTGGAGCCCGGCAGGCCGAACGTCGTCGGGACGCTCGGGGGGTCCGGCGGCGGGCAGTCGCTCATGTTCAACGGTCACATGGACACCTCGTACTCGGGGAGGGAACCGCACCTGAGGGGCCGCGTCGGGTTCCAGCCCGCGGCGACGATCGCCGACGGTCGCATCTGGGGCCTCGGGATCGCCAACATGAAGGGCGCGATCGCGTGCTACATCGAGGCGGTGAGCGCGCTCCGCGACGCCGGGGTGCGCCTCAGGGGCGACGTCCTGGTCGCAGCGGTGGCGGGGGAGATCGAGAAGTCCCAGTGGGGCGAGGAGTTCCGGGGCGCCGAGTACCGCGGGTACTCGGCCGGGAGCCACTACCTGGTGTCCCACGGCGGTGCGGTCGCGGATGTCTGCATCCTGGGCGAGCCCACCGAGAACCGCGTGGTCACCGGCCATTACGGTGCCCTGTGGGTCCGGCTCTCGACCACCGGGCCTCATGTGCACACCGCCTTCTCCCGGCCGCACCGCGAGGAGAGCTCCATCCTTCGCATGGCGGGCGCGCTCCCGCGGGTCCTCGAGTGGATCGCGCGGTTCGAGGAGGAGACCGAGTACGGCGGCTTTCCCGGCGTGGTGAACCTCGGTGCGATCCGCGGAGGGCATCCGTGGCGACTGAGCCGGACCCCCGAGCGCACGGACCTGTTCCTGGACGTCCGCGTCCCCCCCACGATGCGCATGCAGGACGCACGGCGCAGGGTGGACCAGCTGGTCGCCGAGCTCCGGGCCGACGCACCGGGGTCGGCCGTCACGTCCGAGATCTACGTGACCTCTCCGGGCGCCGAGATCGATCCGGCCCATCCCCTGATCTCGGCCCTGGACGCCGCCCACGGCGAGGTGTTCGGGTCGCCCCCCGCGCGCGATACGGTCCGGTGGTCCTCGGACGCCGCGGTGCTGAGCCGATACGGCATCGAGACGGTCAACTACGGCGCGTCGAGCGGTCTGCCTCACCCCGACGGGGAGAACCTGGCGGTCGAGGAGCTCGTGAAGACGGCGAAGGTCTACGCATTGGCTGCTGCACTGGTATGCGAGGTGGGAACATGAAACTGGTAACGTTCAAGAGCCCGGACGGGATCGAGCATCCCGGAGTCGTCGACGGCACAGAAGTGGTGACCGTCGAGGGGGTCTCGTCGATACGCGAGCTCTTCGAGCAGGGGCCGGACCTCGAGGCGGCCCGCGAGGCGTCAGGCCCGCGGTTCGACCTCTCGGAAGTGCAGCTGTGCGCACCGATCCTGCCCAAGAAGCTGATCCACACGTCCGGCAACTTCCGGGAGCACGAGGACGAGTCGAAGAACGTCAACTGGTCGCACGCGATCGCGCCGTGGATCGTCTTCTTCCAGAACGTCGACGCGATCATCGGCACCGATCAGCCGATCGTCTACCCCGAGCACCTGACGAAAGAGCTGGACCACGAGCTCGAGCTCGCCGTCGTCATGGCGCGCTCGGGGGCGTTCGTCGACGAGAAGGAGGCCGAGAGCTTCATCGGCGGGTACCTGATCTTCAACGACATCACCGCCCGCGACATCCAACGGCGCGAGATGAAGTCCGGCGTGTTCTCGTTCTGCAAGTCGATCCAGACGTTCTGTCCACTGGGGCCGTGGATCGTGACCCCCGACGAGATCGGTGACCCGCACACCCTGGACATGAGGCTGACCGTCAACGGCGACCTCCGCCAGCACTCCTACTCGGGGAACATGTCGGTCACCCTGCCGGAGCTGATCGCGCACCACTCGCCGCTCGGCTACAGCGCCGGGGACGTGCTCACGACCGGCACCGTCTCGGGCGTCGCAGGCTTCAAGAAGGACGCGGAGAAGTGGTACCTGCAGCCCGGCGACGTCATCGAGTGCACGATCGACCGCGTCGGGACCCTCCGGAACCCGGTGATCTCCTGGGAAGAGGCTCACGGAGAGCCCGCACCCGCATTCAGGGACTGGTGACGCGATGAGCTGGCCCAGGGACGAGCCCCGCCTCGAGCAGGTGAGGCGGCTCATGGCGGACGAGGACCTCGACGCCCTCGTGGTGCGCTCGCCGGACAACCTCGTGTACCTCACGAATTACTGGTGCATGAAGGGGTACGACCTCGCCGTCTTCCCCCGCGAAGGCGATCCCACCCTGGTCGTGCTCGCACCGCAGCTCGAGGATGCGACGCGTACGGCCTGGACGGACGACATCCGCACCTATCCCCACTACGACGTCGACGACCCACGCCCGCCCGCGGACCGCGCCTTGGCCGTGTGCCTGGGCGTGCTCGGGGAGCGCGACCTCGCAAGGGTCGGGATCGAGCTCTCCCAGAACACCCAGGGGGCGGACCGGATGGCCGGCGAGCCCACCGTCTACACGAAGGCCTACTTCGACGCCTTCGCCCACGCCGCGCGCGAGGTGGTCGACGCGACCGGCCTGCTCACCCGGGCGCGTCAGCACAAGAGCGCCCAGGAGATCGAGCGGATGCGCATCGCCCAGGAGCTCGCCACCTTGGGCCTCGAGCACATCGGTGAGCGCATCAGGCCCGGCATGCTCGAGTCCCAGGTCGGCGCGATGTTCGAAGGGTTCGTCCACGAGACCGGCATCGGCTACCAGGGCCGCGTGGAGATGGCCCGCGCATTCACCCTCGTGTGGTCCGGTCCCGGGATCAAGACGTTCACGGCCACGGGCCACCGGCCGGTGGTCGAGAACCAGCCGACCCTGCTCGAGATCTGGGTCTGCGCGGACGGCTACTGGACCGACCTCACGAAGAACTTCTGCCCCGGGACGCTCGAGCCCCGCTACGTGGACCTGCTCGACCTGCTGTTGGCCGCGCGTGACGACGCGCTGGCGCTCCTGCGCCCCGGCGTCGAGCTCGCCGAGGTCGACCGGGCGATCAGGGCGCGTGTGGCGACGGGCGGCTATGCGGGGCAGCCCGATCATGCGGTCGCCCACGGGGTCGGCGCGCGTGCGCACGAGCCCCCTTGGGCGCACCTGAGGAGCCCTGGGGTGGTCGAGGAGGGGATGGTGCTGGCCATCGAGCCCGGCGCCTACTGGGAAGGAGGGGGGGGCCTCCGTCTCGAGGACGACTACCTGGTCGGCGTCTCGGGCCCGGAGCGTCTCGGCACCTTCCGGGACGACTTCCGATGACCGCCCCCGACGCTGCGTCCGATGCCGCGGACCATGGTGCTCCGGTGACCGCCGCCCCCGGCGAGCTGCCCGGAGCGGTGCGCGTCTGCGTGGTCGGATGCGGGGCGGTCGGAAGCCTGTTCGCCGCCCACCTCGCACAGCTCGAGCACGTCGAGGTCTTCGCCTACGACCTCGACCGATCCCACGTCGACTCCATCAACAAGGAAGGCCTGCGGATCACCGGCAAGGCGCATCTCACCGGGGTCGTCCACGCGACGGACGACGCAGCGACCCTGCCTGCGTGCGACTTCGGCATCGTGGCGACCAAGGGCTACCTCACCCGACCTGCGATCGAGGCGACGGCCCACTGCTTCGCCCACGGCCATGTCGCGAGCGTCCAGAACGGAGTGGGCAACGAAGAGGTGATCGCGGAGCACGTCGAGCATGTCATCCTCGGCACCACGTTCCCCGCCGGGCACCGCGTCGCCCCCGGCGTCGTGGAGATGGACGCGGAAGGCGACACGTGGATCGGCCCGTACCGCGAGGACCGCTCGATGATGCCGGCGGTGCACCAGCTCGCGGACCTGCTCACGAGCGCAGGCATGCACACCATCGCGCTCGAGGACGCTCGCGGCGCCCAGTGGACCAAGCTGGTCTTCAACGCCGCGACCAACCCGATCGGCGCGCTAACCGGGCTGACCCACGGCAGGGTGTGCGACCACAGGGGGCTCCGCACCCTCGTGAGCGGTTTGATCGCCGAGAGCGTCGCCGTGGCCGATGCGCTCGGGATCGTGCTCGACGGCGACCCCGAGGCGCTCGTCGACCATGCCGCCGAGGTCGCCTACGACCACAGCGCGAGCATGCTGCAGGACGTCGCGGCACGGCGGAGGACCGAGATCGACTCGCTGAACGGTGGGATCGCCGAGCTCG
>JAJYMD010000431.1 GCA_021787255.1 Actinomycetes bacterium
AGACCCCGAGGCTGGACGACCTGCGCCGCGCGCTGGGCCTCTGACCCTGATCGTCCGCGTCGTGCCGGACGTCCCGGCGGCGAGCCGGCGCCGGTTCGACTACTCGGTCCCAGAGCGCTGGAGAGCCGAGATCCGACCCGGCACGCGCATCCGCGTGCCCTTCCACGGTCGGCGCGTCGGCGCGTGGGTGGTCGAGATCGGCGTGACGCCGCCTCGTGGAGTCGAGGTGCGAGACCTGACCGGGGTGTCGGGCTGGGGCCCGCCGCCGGAGGTCATCGAGCTCGCCGAGTGGGGCGCATGGCGCTGGGCCATGCCGGTCGCCACCCTGCTCAGGACGGCGTCGCCCGAGCGCAACGTCTGGGCGCTTCCGGCCCCGCCCTCTCCGACGGGCCCCTCGGGGTCTCCTCCGAGGGCTCGCCCGCTTCGTGCGGGCGTGACCCTCCGGCGCCTGCCGCCGGCGCAGGATCTCCTGCCGATCGTCCTGGAGGTGATCGCCGCGGTGCAGCCTTCGGGGTCGCGCTCGGCGCGGCCGACCGGCCCGCCTGGGCCGGGACGCGCCGGGCGGTCGGTGCTCGTGCTCGTGCCGAGCACCGGGTGGGCGGATCGCCTCGCAGCCAGGCTCCGAGCGCGTGGCATCGAGGTCGCGGCGAGCTGGGCGGAGGCAGCGGCGGGATGGCCGGTCGTGGTCGGCTCGAGAGCCGCGGCCTGGGCGCCGGTGCCCGCGCTCGGTGCCGCGGTCGTCCTGGACGCCCACGACTACCACGACCGCTACGACGCCGCCGACGTGCTCGTCGAGCGCGCCGAGCGCGCCGGCGCGCCGTGCGTGCTCGTCTCGCCGTGCCCGACCGCGGTGCAGCGGGTCCGCTACGGCTCCCCTGAGGTTCCCGAGAGGTCGGCGGAGCGGTCGGGATGGCCCGCGGTGCGCGTCGTCGACCGCCGAGGGGCGGATCCCCGGACGGGGCTCTTCTCCGAGGAGCTGGTGGACCTCGCCCGCCGGGTGCTCGACGCCGGGGGCCGGCTCGTGTGCGTGCTGAACCGCACGGGACGGGCGAGGCTGCTCGCCTGCGCGACGTGCGGCGCGCTCGCGCTTTGCACGGTGTGCGGGCGGGCCGTGGAGTCGGTGGACGACGTGCTGCGCTGCAGGGCGTGCGGGGCCGAGCGCCCCATCGTGTGCGGCGAGTGCGGGTCGGTGCGCACCAAGGTGCTCCGCGTGGGGGTCGCGCGCGCAAGAGAGGAGCTCGAGGCGCTGCTCGGCGTGCCGGTCGGGGAGGTGTCCGGTCGGCCTCGCGCGCCCGATCGGGCAGCGTCCGTTCCCGACGTCCCCGTCCTGATCGGCACCGAGGCCGTGCTGCACCGGGCGCGGCGGGCTGCGGCGGTCGCCTTCTTGGACTTCGACCAGCACCTCCTCGCGCCTCGCCTCGCCGCCGGAGAGCACGCGCTCGCGCTGATCGTGCGCGCGGGGCGTCTCGTGGGCGGCCGAGGTGGCGCGGTGCGCTCGTCCCTGCGCCCGGGCTCCGGCGGCCCCAGGGGCTCCGGGGTCTCCGGCGTGGTCATGGTCCAGACCCGGCTCCCCACCCACGACGTCCTGCGCGCCGCGGTCGCAGGCGACCCCGGAGCGTTCACAGAGCTGCAGCTGCGCAAGGAGCTGCGCCTGCCGCCCTTCAGCGCGCTCGCCACGGTGAAGGCCGACACCGTGCCGGTCCTCGGCCACGAAGGCGTGGAGGTGTCGGCGCTCGGGGCGGGTCGGTGGCTCGTGCGCGCGCCCGACCATCGGACGCTCTGCGACGCCGTTGCCCCGCTGCACGGGGGAGTGAGGGTGGACCCCGACGACGTGTGAGCCTCCGCGTCGGGGCGGTGGATCGCCCGGCCGGAGTGGCCTGCTGGGAGGCGGGCCCGGCCGGAATGGCCTGCCGGGAGGCGGGCCCGGCCGGGAGCCCGGAGAGGCCGACGGCCTCCGCCGGTAGGCTGCAGCGCGGTGCTCACGATCCGTACGTACGGAGACCCGGTCTTGAAGCAGGCGACCAAGGAGGTCGAAGAGATCGACGGGCGCGTCAAGAAGCTCGTAGAGGACATGCTCGAGACCATGTACGCGGCGCCGGGCGTGGGGCTCGCGGCGAACCAGGTCGGGGTCCAGCGCCGCCTGTTCGTCTACGACATCGGGGACGGGCCGCAGGTCGTCATCAACCCGCGCATCACCGAGACCTCCGGGGAGTGGGCCTTCGAGGAAGGCTGCCTGTCGGTGCCGGACCTCCACTGGACCATCGTCCGCCCGAACGAGGTCCACTTGACGGGGCTCGACCTCGAGGGCAACGAGGTGTCGATCGACGCCAAGGAGTACCAGGGGCGGGTCTTCCAGCACGAGGTCGACCACCTGGACGGGGTATTGCTGCTCGAGCGGCTGGACGAGGAGCAGCGACGCGACGCGCTGAAGGTGCTGCGCTCCCGGGTGCTCGGCGGCTGAGCGAAGAAGGGCGCGTCGCGGCGAGCCGGAGCCTCGTCTACCTGGGGACGCCCGCGCTGGCGGTGGCGCCGCTGCGGGCGCTCGTGGAGGCGGGCCACGACGTGCGCCTCGTCGTCACCGGGCCGGACCGCAGGCGCCACAGGAGGGCCGCGCCGTCGCCGAGCCCGGTGAAGGCGGAGGCCGAGCGGCTCGGGCTGCGCGTCGTCCACCGGCTGGACGCGCTCGTCGGCGCCGGTGCCGAGCTCGGCGTCGTCGTCGCGTACGGCCGCATCGTGCCCCCAGAGGTGCTGGAGCGGCTCGGCATGCTGAACCTCCACTTCTCGCTGCTGCCGCGCTGGCGAGGCGCCGCGCCGGTCGAGCGGGCGATCCTCGCCGGGGACGAGGTGACCGGGGTCTGCGTGATGGCCCTCGAGGCGGGGCTCGACACCGGTCCGCTCTACGGCTGTCAAGAGGTCGCCATCGAGCCCGGAGAGCACCTGGGCGCGCTGCGTGAGCGCCTCGTCACCGCCGGCACGCGGCTGCTCGTCGACCTGCTCGCAGGCCCGCTTCCCACGCCCGAACCCCAGCACGGCGAGCCGACGTACGCGAAGAAGCTGGACCCCGAGGAGCTGCGCCTCACATGGACGCGGCCTGCCGTCGAGCTCGAGAGGATCGTCCGCCTGGACCGCGCGTGGACGACCTGGCGAGGAAGGCGCCTCCTCGTCCTCGATGCCCATGAGGTGGCCGCCCACGCCGGCGCGGCGCCGGGGACCCTCGAGGGTGAGACCGTCGCGACCGGAAAGGGCGCGCTCGAGCTGGTGCGCGTGCAGCCCGAAGGCCGCGCACCGATGACGGCGGGCGACTGGCTGCGCGGCGCACGACCGGCTGCCGGCGAGCGGCTCGGAGGCTCGTAGGCTGGCCGCCGTGTCACGGGACCCAGGGGCACCCGGTGCGCTCAAGATCGCGCCGTCGCTGCTCTCCGCCGACTTCGGCAACCTCGCGGAGGCCGTCGGGGAGGTGGCGAACGTCTGCGACTGGCTGCACGTCGACGTCATGGACGCGCACTTCGTGCCGAACCTGACGATCGGCCCGCCGGTCGTGGCCTCGCTGCGCAAGCACTCCGGCCTGTACTTCGACTGCCACCTCATGATGACCGACCCCGGCGACTACCTCGAGGCGTTCGCGCGTGCGGGCGCCGACGGGTGCACGGTCCACGTCGAGGTGGGACGGACCGGCGAGCTCCTCCAAGAGTGCCACGCGCTGGGGCTACGCGCCGGGTTGGCGGCCAATCCCGACACGCCGTTCGAGGCGATCGAGCCGTTCCTCCACGAGCTGGACCTCGTGCTGTGCATGACGGTGTTCCCCGGGTTCGGGGGGCAGGAATTCATGGCGGAGGTGCTGCCGAAGGTCTCCCGGGTGAGGCGGTCCCTCGACGAGCGGCACCTGGCCGCGGACCTCGAGGTGGACGGGGGGATCGACCCGGAGACCGCGCGAGCGGCCGCGGCGGCCGGGGCCAACGTCTTCGTGGCGGGGTCGGCGATCTTCGGGGCGGAGCGTCCCTGGGAGGCGACCGAGGAGATCCGAGCCGCGCTGGTGGGCACCACCGGCGCGGCCCGTCCGTGACGGAGCATCCGCAGCGGCGCATCCGCAGCGGCGCTGCGCACCGGCAGCGGCGCTGCGCACCGGCAGCGGTCGCCCCGGCCGGTAGACTGCGCCGGCCAGGAACGATGCACGGTCGAGATGTCGAGCGGGACGAGGAGCACATGGCGCGAGCGATCGCCGTGGCAGAGTCCGCCCGGCTGCACGCCTCCCCCAACCCGTGGGTGGGTGCGGTCCTCGTGACCAGCGCCGCCACCTACCAGGCGGCGACGGCGCCGCCGGGCGGACCCCACGCGGAGGTGTCCGTCCTGCAGCTCGCCGCGGAGGCCGGCGACGCCGTCGCGGGATCGACGCTGTACACGACGCTCGAGCCGTGCGCCCACTTCGGACGGACGCCGCCGTGCGTGGACGCGATCGTCGCCGCAGGGGTCCGGCGCGTGGTGGTGGGGCTCGTCGATCCGGACCCGAAGGTCGCCGGGCGGGGGGTCGACGCGCTCCGGGGCAAGGGTGTCGAGGTGTCCGTCGGGTCCGGTGCCGAGGCCGTCGAGCGGCAGCTCGCCCCCTACCTGAAGCACCGGCGGACCGGTCGGCCCTGGGTGGTGCTGAAGCTCGCCGCGACGATGGACGGGTGGACCGCGGCGCCCGACGGGTCGAGCCGATGGATCACCGGGGAGGCGGCACGCCGCGACGTGCACGAGCTGCGCGCCGCCTCGGACGCGGTGCTCGTCGGTGCGGGGACCGTGCGCGCGGACGACCCCGAGCTCACGGTCCGCCACGCGCGCGCCTCGCGCCAGCCCTTGCGCGTCGTGCTGGGCCGCGCGCCGGAACACGCGAAGGTCCGGCCTGCGCTCGAGCTCTCCGGCGACCTCGGGGACGTCCTCGACCACCTGGGCCGCCTCGGGGTGGTGCAGCTCCTCGTGGAGGGCGGCGCGAAGGTGGCCCATGACCTGCACGCGGCAGGGCTCGTGGACCGTTACGTCCTCTACCTCGCGCCGGCGCTGCTCGGCGGCGCAGTGGGCCGGCCGCTGTTCGACGGAGCGGGGGCCGCCACGATCGCCGACGCGTGGCGCGGGCGGATCGTGTCGGCGAGGCAGCTCGGCGAGGACCTCCGCGTCGAGCTGGCGCACGCGCCCGAGGCCCGGGCATCCTGATGCCCTTCTCGAGCGTCGAGGACGCGATCGACGCGATCGCACGGCTCGGGATGGTCGTCGTCGTCGACGACGCGGACCGGGAGAACGAAGGCGACCTGGTCATGGCCGCAGAAGCCGCGACGCCAGAGGCGATCGCGTTCTTCCTCGCGCACACCTCGGGCGTGATCTGCGTGCCGCTGTCCGAAGAGCGCGCCGACGAGCTCGAGCTGCCGCTCATGGTGACCGAGAACACCGAGTCGCAGCGGACCGCGTTCACCGTGAGCGTGGACGCGCGCCACACGACCACGACGGGGATCTCCGCCGCAGACCGCGCGGCCACGATCCGGGCGCTCGTCGACCCCTCCACGCGCTCGGACGACCTGAACCGGCCAGGCCACATCTTCCCGCTGCGTTCCCGCCCCGGGGGGGTCTTGAAGCGCGCGGGGCACACCGAGGCCGCGGTCGACCTCGCGCGCGCCGCGGGGCTCTCACCGGCGGGCGTGCTGTGCGAGATCGTGAGCGAGGACAAATCCTCCATGGCGCGCCTCGACGAGCTCGAGCGCTTCGCCCAGCGCTACGGGCTGCCGCTCATCTCGATCGCGGACCTCATCCGGTGGCGCCGGCGCACCGAGAAGCTCGTGCGCAGGGTCTCGGAGGCCAGGATCCCCACCGAGGGCGGGGACTGGCGGGCCGTCGTGTACGAGTCGGCGCTCGACGGCGAGCAGCACCTCGCGCTGGTGAAAGGCGAGGTGGGGCCGGACCTCCTCGTGCGCGTCCACTCGGAGTGCCTGACCGGCGACGTGTTCGGCTCGTTGCGCTGCGACTGCGGACCACAGCTGCGGACCGCGATGGAGCTCATCGAGCAGGAGGGGCGCGGACTGATCGTCTACCTGCGCGGCCACGAAGGACGCGGCATCGGGCTCGCGCACAAGATCCGTGCCTACAGCCTCCAGGAGCAGGGCCACGACACGGTCGACGCCAACCTCGCGCTGGGCCTCCCTGTGGACCAGCGCGAGTACGGCATCGGGTCCCAGATCCTCGTCGACCTCGGCGTCACGACCATGCGGCTCATGACCAACAACCCGGCCAAGTACGGCGGGATCGACGGGTTCGGCCTCGAGATCGTCGCGCGCGTGCCGCTCCAGCCGGCGCCGAACCCCGAGAACCCCGCGTACCTGCGC
>JAJYMD010000396.1 GCA_021787255.1 Actinomycetes bacterium
CACCGAGTGCTCGAACATCCAGCCGTAGTACTCCTCGACGGTGAGCTTGGTGCCCGGTTCCACCCTCGACTCGTAGTGCCGGCGGATGCCGAGCGTGCCGTCGGGATCGATCCGCCACGACAGCTCGATCCACAGCTCGTTCTCCTCCCAGACCTCGCCGGGGTTCGCGCCACGGGTGTCGCCGATCGCCTCGCCGAGCCGGCGGCGCGCCTCGCGCAGGACCGGCTGGCGGAAGCCGATCCACTGCCCGTCGTACTGCTCGTAGGAGCAGGTGTCGTGGCGCTCGGGTGCGTGACCGACCGGCAGCACGTAGTCGGCGAAGTACGCGGTCTCGCTCCACGTCGGGGTGAGGGCCACATGGCAGCCGACGAGCGACTCGTCGGTGAGCACCTCCACCCAGGACATGCCGTCGGGGTTCGTCCACACCGGGTTGTAGACGCGGGTGAAGTAGACGTCGAGCCTCCCGCGCCCGTCCTTCAGGAAGTGCGGCAGGAGGAAGGAGAGCTCGTTCTGCGCGAGCGGGTACTCGAGCGGCCAGGTGAGCTCGTTCCAGGACTCAGGGTGCCCCGGGACGTGGATCGGGCGCGGGACGAACTTGTTCCAGGCGTTGGGGAAGGTGCCCCCCTCGGTGGCCACCGCGCCGAGCAGCGCCGAGATCATGAACAGGGTGCGGCTGACCTGCCAGCCACCGAGGTTGCCGGCGCAGGCGGACCGCCAGGTGTGCGCGGCGAACCTGGTCCCCGCCGACGCCACCACCTCGGCGACCTCGCGCAGCGTCTCGGCGTCGATGCCGGACTCTGCTGCCGCGTAGTCGAAGGTGAACTGCTCGTACTCCTCCAAGAGCGCCTGGTGGAACGCCTCGAAGGTGACCGGCAGGTCGCCCCGGCACGCCGTCAGGTACTCCTCCCAGTTCCACCACCGGCGCACGAAGGCGGCGTCGTAGGAGCCGGTCGCCACCAGGTGGCGGCAGATGGCGAGGTTGATCGCCGCCTCGCTCCCGGGCTGGGGGGCGAGCCAGTAGTCCGCGTGGGTCGCGGTGTTCGACATCCGGGTGTCGACGACGATGACCTTGGCCCCCTGGGAGCGTGCGTCGATGATGCGCTGGGCGTGCGGGTTGAAGTAGTGGCCGCTCTCGAGGTGCGAGCTGATGAGGTAGATCACCTTCGCGTGCTCGTGGTCGGGGCTCGGACGGTCGATCCCCATCCAGAACTGGTAGCCGGTGCGCCCGCCGCTCGAGCAGATGTTCGTGTGGGAGTTGTGACCGTCCACTCCCCAGCTCGCGAGCACCCGCTCGGTGAAGCCGTCCTCTCCGGGCCGGCCGATGTGGACCATGATCTCGTTGTGGCGGCCCTCTTGGATGGCGCGGCGGATCCGGCCGGCGAGGTCGTCGAGCGCCTCGTCCCAGGACACCCGTTCCCAGCGTCCCCCGCCTCTCGCGCCGGCACGGCGCAGCGGGTACAGCACCCGGTCGGGGTCGGTCACCTGGTTGATCGTGGCCGGGCCCTTGGCGCAGTTGCGCCCGCGAGAGCCGGGGTGCTCGGGGTTGCCCTCCAGCTTGCGGACGGTGAGCGTGTCACGGTCGACGTAGGCGAGCAGCCCGCACGCGGACTCGCAATTGAAGCAGGTGGTCGGCACGAGCAGGTAGTGGCGCTCGGAGCGCTCCGGCCAGGACCGCGAGTCCAGCTCGACCCAGTCGTCCCAGCGCTCCGGCGGCGGGAAGGCGGACAGCGAGCCGCCGCTCGGCCCAAGGAAGGACACCCCGCCGCGCGCGGCGGCCGCTCGGGCCGCGCGCAGCGACGCCTCCATCTCGTCCAGGCCGCGCTGGCGGTCCCCGCCGTCCTTGCGGACCCAGCGCACGAAGCGGCCGACGCTCATGCGAGCGGCACCGCCTGGCCTGCCTGGACGTACGCGTGCTTGTGGCTCATCACCGCGAGCAGCGCCGCAGCCGCGCCGACGGCCCCGGTCCAGGGGGCCGCGACCGCCACCAGCGACAGGGCGAGCCCGGCCCAGAAGTACCCCGCGAACCGTCCCCGCACCATCTCGGCGACGGCCAGGTGCGCGTGCGCGGTCGGGTGGCGGGGCATGGCCTCCCCCGCCACCATGAACAGGTGGAGCGCGGCCGAGGCGGCCAGGAGGTCGGGGAGCGCTCCCTCGGGCGTCCCCGTCGAGACCGCCACGAGCAAGAGCGCGGCGGCGCCCACCATGAGCGCCTGCGCCAGGAGGTGCGGCGCGAGCAGCTGGCTCTGCCACAGGTCGCGCCCGCGCGCCTGGGCGAACAGGTAGGCGGTGTACCCGGCCGTGAACGCGGCCAGGGGAAGCCCGAAGCCCGCCACCACCTCCTCGGCCACGACCGAGCGGGCCGCCGACGCGCCGAGCGCCGCGACCAACGCGGCGCCGTAGGCGGTGATGACGACCCCGCCGCGCACGAGCCAGCTCCGCCACTGGGGGCGGACGAACAGCATCCAGAAGCGCCATGGGTGCTTCAGGTCCCACACCAAGAGCCCGCCCGTCGCCGCCAGGAGCGCGAGCGCGATCGCCGGCCCCGCGTAGCGCAACAGGTCGCTCGACCACGCCAGCCGGCCCGCCAGCACGAGAGCGAGCGGGGCGAGGTAGGCGCCGGCGGCGATGCCCTTGGTCCAGGTGTACAGGCTCACCCGCCACCCCCAGGGCGCCTCGTGGGGAACGTCGTAGGAGACGATCGCGCCCGCAGAGGAGTTGCGACGGTGCGGATGGCCCGCCACGACCGCCTGCGCCGACGCCGGGCCCTGGCCCGCCCAGGCGTAGATGCCCCCGGCAGGCCGCGAGGCGGCCAGCGGGTCCAAGGTGGCCAGGTGGGCGCCCCGGTAGAACACGCCGGGGCGGGTCTCCTTCTCGGGCCTGCGCACGGCCACCGGCGAGCGGTGCACGAGGTCCGCGACCTTGGAGGTTGGATCGGCGAGGTCGCCGACCACGATCGCCTCCACGGGGCAGACCACCACGCAGGCGGGCTCGAGGCCGAGGTCGAGGCGGTGCGCGCAGAAGTTGCACTTCTCGGCAGAATGGTCCTCTGGGTTCACGAAGATCGCGTCGTACGGGCAGGCGGCGATGCAGGCCTTGCAGCCGATGCAGACCCGCTTGTCGAAGTCCACGATGCCGTCGGGCCGCCGGTACATGGCGCCGGTCGGGCAGGCCTCGACGCAGGGCGGGTCCTCGCACTGGTTGCAGCGGGTGACCTGGAAGACGCGGCGGGCGGTGGGGAAGGCGCCGACGTCCACCGACTTCACGTAGGTCCGGGTCACCCCGAGCGGCACCTCGTTCTCGGACTTGCAGGCGGTCGTGCACGCACCACACCCGATGCATCGGGTCTGGTCGAGCACCTTCACCCAGCGGGACGCGAGGTCGGCCACCGGCACACGGTAAGGAGCGCAGAATACCCACGTCCAACGAATGCGTTGTATCGTTCCCATTACGGCTGTGCATGAACGCTCCTTCGGTCACCCCCCTCGCCCACGCGGCTCGGTCACGGTGGAGCTCCTCCGGACCTTCGCGGCGGTCGCCGAGCACCAGCACGTCACCCGGGCTGCCGACGAGCTCGGTCTCACCCAGCCGGCGGTGAGCCACCGGCTCGAGGCGCTCGAGCGCGCCCTCGGGCTCGCCGTGCTCGAACGCGTCGGGCGAGGGGTGCGCCTGACCGCCGACGGCCGCGCCCTGCTCCCAGCGGTCTCGGCGGCGCTCGGCGCGCTGCAGGCGGTCGAGACCGCGGCGGCGGCCCGGACCGGCCTCCTCGAAGGCGAGGTCACCGTGGCGGCGAGCAACACCATCGGCATCTACCGGGTGCCCGCATGGTCGGCGGGGTTCCTCGAGCACCACCCCGGCGTCGGGCTCAGGGTCCGGACGGTGAACACGCACCAGGCCATCGCCCTGCTGCGCTCGAGCGCGGTCGACTGCGCGCTGGTCGAGGGTCCCGAGACACACGACGGCTTCGAAGAGCTCGACATGGAGACCGACGAGCTCCTGGTCGTCGCCGCCGCCCACCACCCGCTGGCCGAGCAGCCCGTCGTGGGCCCGGCCGACCTGGCCGCCCATCGCTACCTGGCGCGCGAGCGCGGCTCGGGCACCGAGACGCTCGCCGCGGAGCTGCTCGGCCCCGCGTACAGAGCCGGGCCGGTGCTGGAGCTGGGACAGGTCGACGCGGTGCGGGCGGCAGCCCTGGCCGGCCTCGGCTACGCGGTGCTCCCCATGGCGGCGATCAGCGATGACCTCGCCGCCGGCCGGCTGCGCCGACTGGCGACCGGGCGACCCCCTCTCGAGCGCACTCTCACCGCCCTGCGCCGGCCCTCGTCCCGCTCGCCTGCCTCGGACGCCTTCTGGGCGCACCTCAGGACGCTCGCCTCGGGCGTAGCGTAGGAGGAGTGCAGGTCGACGAAGTCGAGGCCGACGGCGTCAGGCTCGCGCTCGTCGTCGGCGACATCGTGGAGCAGCCCGACGTCGACGCCCTCGTCAACGCGGCGAACGCCCAGCTCCTGCCCGGTGGCGGCGTCTCAGGCGCGATCCATCGCGCCGCGGGCCCCGGGCTCGCCGAGGAGTGCCGACGCCTCGCCCCCCTCTCGCCGGGCGAGGCGGTCGTCACCGGCGGGCACCGCCTCCCGAACCGCTACGTCATCCACTGTCTCGGGCCGGTCTACGGGAAGGACCGACCCGAAGACGAGCTCCTCGCGGCCTGCTACACGCACGCGCTCGAGCTCGCAGACCGCCTCGGCCTGCGCTCGGTCGCGTTCCCTTCGATCTCGACCGGCGCGTTCGGCTACCCGATCGAGCCCGCGGCCCGGGTCGCCCTCGGCGCGGTGCTGGCGAGCGCGCCACGGCTCGGGTCGGTCCGCACGGTCCGGTTCGTGCTGGCCGACGACCGAGCCTTCGAGACCTACGAGCAGGCGCTGCGGCGCCTGCTCGAGACCGAGCCCGCACGCACGCCGCGTGCCGCCGGCAGACCTCGAGGGAGCCCCAGGTCCACGCCGTGACGGACCTCCCATCTCCCGGCGGTCACCTGGCCCTCGTCGAGCATCGCGCGGGTCCGACCGTGACGGAGATCGTCACCCCCGGCGAGGTGTGGTACAGGACGATCCGGACGTAGCCGGAGCCGTTCGTCTCGTCGCTCCAGGTGTCGCCGGGGTCCGACGCGGTCGCCCACGTGTAGGGCTGGTTGGAATCGACGTCCACGTCGTAGTCGCCCGGGTACCCGTCGTTCGCCGGCACCGCCGTCGCGCTGCAGGTGGCGGCCCCAGGAGCCGGCGCGCTCGGCGTCCTCGCCGTTGCGCGCCAGACGGCGGACCCGGCGGCGTCTCGCTCGAGGACCGCCGCCAACTCGTCGACGACAATGGGGTTCGTAGTGACGACGCCGAGCTCGCGGTTGAAGAAGAGGGACGCAGACGAAAGGTTCTCCGAGCAGACGAAGGCCTCCTCGTTCGGGGTGCCAGGGTCCCTCACGATCGCCTTCGCGTGGACGTAGAGCCCCGGGTCGCCGGGGTAGGTCCCCACCTTCGCACCGGCCTCGACCAGCTCGTCGAAGGCAGGCGCGTACTGCTTCGTGTCGTTCATGATCACGTGCACGGCCACAGCGCGCCGGGCGGCCGCGACGAGCGCGCCGACGTCCGAGGCGCTGGAGAGCTCCTCGCTCTCCACCCACAGCGACGAGCGGGCACCGGCGATCACCGAGAGCAGCGCGCTCGAGGCGTTCGTGGGGCTCCACACGAGGTCTGCGCCGTCGGAGGGAACGATCGCACGGTGGGCGAAATCGGCGTCGAAGGTGGCGACGATGGCACGGACGTCCTCGGGGGACGTGTCCAGCACGGCGAAGTCCCTCGTGTTCGCGTAGTACTCGGCCGTGAGGTTGAGCGTCATGATCCACGCCTCGTGTGTGTCGACGACCAGCGCCTTCTCGTGGTCGGCGTGGAAACCCGGAGGTGCCCAGGCCACCTTCACGCGGTGCGAGGACAGGAAGGCGAAGGCCGCCGCGTTGCGAGACCCTTCGAGGCGGCGGTCCAAGATGACCCGGACCCTGACCCCGCGTGCGGCGGCCTGAGCGAGGAGGCTCTCTGCTTTCGGATCGACGAGCTCGTACATCTCGAGGTCGATGCTCCTCTTCGCGTCGACGATTGACCTGTAGATCCTTCCGAGGCCGTCTTCTGGCTCGACGAGGAGTGTGCGGACGCCCGAGGCCGAGCCCTGCTCGTGGGAGCCGAGCTCGCGGAGAGCCAGCTCGCGGAGGCCCTGCCGGTCAACCTGGTGCGCGACCGACGGACGAGGCCCTCCCAGGGCGGTCGCGCCAGCGGGAGGGAGGGAGGCCACGACGCCTGCCAGCCACAGGA
>JAJYMD010000167.1 GCA_021787255.1 Actinomycetes bacterium
TCGGTCGTCTCGAGCAGGGTCTTGGTCGCGAAGTTGCCCAGGGTCACCACCACCTTGGGAGCGACCAGCTCGATCTGGCGCTCGAGGTACGGCCGGCACGCGTCGATCTCCGCGGGGAGAGGGTCTCTGTTCCCAGGCGGCCGGCAATTATGCACGACCCCGCCGGCGGTGACGAAATTATGGGTCCCTTCGACGTCGATGCAGTAGACGGTGCCCCCGGGGCTGCCGCAGTGGAGCGCCTCGACGATCGCCTCGTCGTAGTGGGTGACGGGCAGCCGGTCGCCGAACAGACCGGGGGTGAACGGCAGCGCCGACGCGATGTCCGCAGGGAGCGTGTGCCGCATCGGCTCGGGAACGTAGGGCGCGATCGTCCGAGCGAGCCTTCGGGCGACGAGGGGCTCGAGCTCGACGCGCCCTCGGGTCACCTCCCCGGGGAGCCCGAGGCGGCGGAGGCTCGCGACGAGGACATCGAGGTCGTGGACACCCCACGCGCACGTGGAGATCTCGGTCACCGGGTAGCGAGACCCACCCGCCCGCCGGCGCCCGCCGTCGCAGACCCAGACCGCCAACGCTCTCGGGGTGAGCTCGCCGGCCACCCAGTCCGGGACGTGCGAGCCGCGTGCGCCGCAGAAGTCCTCGACGAGCGTCTGGAGGGCACCTGTCGAGCGCGCCGGCAGGCGGACGACCGTGCTGGCGCGCCCCAGCCCCGCCTCGGCGAGACCCTCGCCCGAGGCGGCCTTCATCTGCGCTCCCGGTTCGACGAACGCGCCGAGCTCGGCGAGGAGCGACGCCTTGAACCGCGCATACCCGTGCCCACCGGGGCGCTGGACGATCTCCACGCCCGCGCCGCTCACGCGCACGCATCCCCCGGCAAGCAGCGAGCCCACGAGCACGTCGCGCGCGACCGGGCTCAGGCCGTGACCGGTCGCAATCCTCGCCCCTGGCCCGAGGCGTTCGACGGGCGTCCACCCCTGCTCGGTCAGGACCCGGTGGTCGCCGGTGGCGTCGACGGCGGAATGTGCGGCCCCGATCCCTCCGGCGCCGCGGTACGTGAGGCGGAAGATCCGGCGGCTTCCGAGAGGCGAGGCGTGCCAGCCCACGACGCGCCGCTCGACGATCCTGCCGCAGGCGTCGACGGACCTGACCGTCCCGCCGTACCGGCGGCGCACGAGCGCGCCGATGTGCTCCCAGGAACCGTCACCCAGCTGCACGAGCCCGTCTGCCGTGAGGCACATGACCACGTTCGCGATGTAGCACTCGTCGCGCTCGACGCCGATCTCCTGGCGCATCAGGAGGTCGAGCAGCTTCCCCGATCTCCCCACGAACGGCTCCCCCTGGAGGTCCTCGTCCCTCCCGGGGCCTTCCCCCACGAACATGAGGTCCGCCGAGGGGCTCCCGACGCCGAAGACCACCTGGGTGCGCCCGTCGGCGAGGTCGCAACGCGTGCACCCCCGCGCCTCGTCGCGCAGGCGCTCGAGCTCCTCGCGCGCATCCCCCTCACGCACGCCTGCACCAGGATGCGCCATCGCCGGATGCTACCGCCGGCCTGCGGCACCCCGATGGTCCGGCCGCGCGCCTCGGCACGCGTCATCCGGTCAGCAGGACCCCCAACGCGTCGGCACGCTCGAGCATCACCATGTGGCCGCACCCCGCGAGCAGCGTGAGGCGCGCTCCGGGCACACGTTCGACGATCGCCCGGGCTGTGCGCGGCGGCGTGAGCACGTCGCGGCTTCCCGCCACCACGTGGACCGGCAACGAGAGCGCCCCCAGGCGGCTGCGCACGTCGAACGCGAGGAGGTGCGGGAGTAGCGAAGCGAGGGCCCGGGGTGACATGGCATCGATCATCTGGCGCAGCAGCTCGACGTCGGGAGGCGAGGGTGAGGCGCCGAAAGCGATCCTTGCCGCCCAGATGGAGGCCGACCTGGGAAGCGGTCCGCGGCCGCTGCGCTCGGCACCGACGAGCGCTCGCGCCGTCGCGGTGCCGAGCAGGCCCGAGAGGGGCGAGGGGACGACCGGGCCGGGCGTCGTGGCGACGAGCACGAGCTCGCGGACGTGCCTCGAGAAGGCCGGGTCGCGCAACGCGAGGAGCTGCCCGACCATCCCGCCCATCGAGTGGCCGACGAGGGCCGCCTCGCGCACGTCGAGCGCCTCGAGGACCTCGGCGAGGTCCGCGGCGAGCCGTTCGAAGCTAAAGCCATCGGTCCCCGCGCGCGACTGGCCGTGCCCTCGCTGGCTGACTGCGATCACGCGACCGGGAAGGGTGCGCAGCTGCCGCGCCCAGGTCACGACGCCGAGCATGATGCCGTGCACGAGCACCACCGTCTGCCCCGATCCGCGCTCGACGACATGGACGCGACCCCCGTCGCTCGTCGGGACGAAGTGATGGCGGATGTCGGACGGCAGCGACAGCCCCGCGGCCACGAGGTCGTCCGGCCTCGCCCTCCAGCGCGAGGCTGCCGCGCGCTCGAGGAGGTAGAGGGCGCTGCCGCCGGCAGCTCCTGCCCCGATTGCCGCTGCGCGCCGGAGCCTCACCGATCGCCCGCGCTGCGGTAGACGCGCGGGAGGCGCGGCCCGATGCCGCAGAGGACCTCGTAGGAGATCGTGCCGAGCAGCCGCGCCCAGTCCCCCGCGCCGATCTCCTCTTCGCCCTGACGGCCGATCAGCACCACCTCGTCGCCCGGCCCCACGGTCGCCCCCGGGCCGCAGTCGACCATGAGCTGGTCCATGGTCACCGTGCCGGCGAGCGGCCGGCGCCGGCCACCGACGAGCACCGGCGACCCCGTGTCGAAGAGGCGCCGGGGCACGCCGTCGGCGTAGCCGATGGGGACCGTCGCGACGACCCCTCGCTCCGGGAGCGCGCGGCGCCGGCCGTAAGAGGGGCGCTCACCAGCGTCCAACTCTCGCACGGCGCTCACACGAGCCTTCAGCGAGAGCACCGGCCGCAACGACGCGACGACCGCGGCAGCGTCCCCTGGCATCCCGGGTGCCGGCGCGCAGCCGTACATGCCGATGCCGCAGCGGACCATGTCGTAGCGGGCGGCAGGCCACGCGATGGCCCCAGCGGTGTTGGCGACGTGCAGGAGCCGCGGCCGCTCGGCCAGGGCAGCGACGACCTCGTCGAACCGTCGGAGCTGGAGCGCGGTGAACGCCTGGTCGTCCGCGGTGGTGCCGTCCGCGACGGCGAGGTGCGTCCACACCGCCTCGACCCGGAGCGCAGGCTCCGCTGCGGCAGCCTGGACGAGCGCCGGCGCCTCGACGGGCGCGACACCCAAGCGGTGCATGCCGGTGTCCACCTTCACGTGGACCCTCGCCCGGGTGCCTACGTGCCTGGCCGCGGCAGCCAGTGCCTCCATGCCCCGCTGCGTCGCGACGGTCGCGGTGAGCCTGGCGCGCACGAGCACCTCCGCAGCATCGGGCGTCACTTCGGAGAGCACGAGCACCGGCGCCTCGATGCCGTGCTCGCGCAGCTCCAGCCCTTCGTCCGCGATGGCCACCGCGAGCCCCGACGCGCCCGAGGCGAGCGCCGTGCGCGCGACCTGCACGGCACCGTGCCCGTAGGCGTCGGCCTTCACGACCGCGCACAGCGCCGCGGGCGCGGCGCTGTGCGCGAGGACGGCGACGTTGTGCGCCAGCGCGTCGAGATCGATCTCCGCCCAGGCGGCGCGAGTGCGGCCCTCAGCCATCTCCACGCGCCGTGCCCCGTGCCGCCGGGTCCAGTGCACGAGACAGACGTGCCGATATGAGCTCGGGCAGGTCGACGGCGACGAGCCCCTCGGCGGGCCCGTCCGACGCGGCGCGCCCGTGCACGTGGGCCGCGAGAGCCGCGGCCTCGAGCGGCGCCCCACCACGGGCCAGGAAGGCCCCGATCACCCCGGACAGCACGTCGCCAGTGCCTGCCGTCGCCAGCCGCGAGCTCCCGGCCGACGACAGCCGCACGTCGCCAGAGCACGAGGCGACCGCCGTGAGCGAGCCCTTCACCAAGGCGACCGCGCCGAGCGCTCCGGCGAGACGGCGCGCCGCCGCGACGCGGTCGGGCCCCGGGGGGGCGCCGGCCAGGGCCTCGTACTCCCCGTCGTGCGGCGTCACCACGACAGGCCGGTCCCCCGCCACGATCCGGCGCGCCGACGACTCGTCGCCCAGCGCGAAGAGCGCGTCGGCGTCGACGACCACCGGCACGCGGGCGCGCGCCACCACCGTGCGTATGCCGTCGACCGTGGAGGGCGCCCGGCCGAGCCCGGGGCCGATCACGAGCGCTCGGCAGCGCTCGAGCACCTCGAGCACCTCGCCCGCCCAGCCGCTCGCAGGCAGCGCGAACCGGACGGCCTCTCCTGGCCATTGACCGAGCCCGGGTGCCTCCGCGCTGCCAGGTACCCCGAGCCGCACCATGCCGGCCCCCGCTCGCGACGCCCCCCGAGCAGCGAGCGTCGCGGCCCCTTCCATGCCGGGCGACCCCGCCACGACGCAGACCGCGCTCGCCCACTTGTGCGTCTGGGCAGGCCGGCGCGGCACCAGCCGGCTCAGGTCGGCGTCCTCCATGAGCGAGATCCGGGCGTCGATCTGCCCGAGACCGATGTCCGCCACCTCCACCTCCCCGGCGTAGCGGGGCCCCTCGCCCTGCAAGAGCCCCGGCTTCAACGCTCCGAAGGTCACGGTGCGGGTGGCGGCCATCGGCCGGCCGGGCACGGCACCCGTGTCGCCGTCCACGCCCGAAGGGATGTCCACGGCGAGCACCTGCGCGCGGGCGGGAGGTTCCGGCGCCTCGTAGGGGCCACGCAGCCCGGTGCCGAGCGCCGCGTCGACCACCAGGTCGCAGTCGTCGACCGCTGCGCCAGGATGCACCACGGTCACCCGTGCGCCACGGCGTGCGAGCACCTCCGCCGCGACACGGCCGTCTGCGCCGTTGTTGCCCTTGCCTGCCACGACCACGACGCGGCGCCCATAGGCGCCACCGAGCAACCGGAGGGCCGCGATGGCCGCCGCGGTGCCGGCCCGGCGGACCAGGGTCTCCTCGGGCACGGGTGCAGCCGCGTCTGCCGCGCGCATCTCGGCGACGGTGACGACGGGGCGCACGGTCAGGCCTCGGCCACCACCATCGCGATCGCGACGGTCGCCGTATGGGTGAGCGACAGGTGCCAGTGCGCGACGCCTCGCCGCGCCGCCAGTGCCGCAGCCCCCGCGAAGAGCCGGAGCGTCGGCTCACCGCTCTCGAGCCGCACCACCTCGACCTCTCGCCACCCGACGCTGCCGATCCCCCCACCGAGGGCCTTCATCGTCGCCTCCTTGGCCGCGAAGCGCGCGGCGAGCCGCTGCACGTCGCCGTGGCCGTCGCGTCGCTCGCCGTCGGTGAACAGCCGCGCGGAGATCGACGGGCGGCGCCCGAGCACCGCACCGAAGCGTGCGACGTCCACGGCGTCGACGCCGAGGCCGGCGATCGCGTTCACTCGACCGTCACCGTCTTCGCGAGGTTGCGCGGCCGATCGACGTCGTTGCCAAGCCGGCGGGCAAGCCCATAGGCGAGGAGCTGGAGTGGCACCACCTCGACGACCGGTGCCAGCACGGGGTCTCGAACCGCCGGCACGCGCAGGACATGGTCACCGGGCGGGTCCGTGTCGTCGTCGGTGGTCAGGACCACCACGGTCGCGCCGCGCGCGGCTGCCTCGGCGACGTTCGATCGCATCTTGTCGCGCAGCGGGTCGAGCACCGCGACCACCACCGTGCCCGGCTCGACGAGCGCAAGGGGGCCGTGCTTCAGCTCGCCCGCGGGGTAGCCCTCCGCGCGCAGGTACGAGATCTCCTTGAGCTTCAGCGCCCCCTCCAGCGCGACCGGGTAGCCCAGGTTCCTGCCGAGGAAGAAGTAATCACGGGCTCCTACGAGCACGTCGACGACGTCCTCGACCTCCTTGGCCCGCCCGAGCGCCTCGCCGACCGCGGCGGGCAGTCGGTGCAGCTCGTCGAGGGTCGAGGCCAGGGCGCTCGGCCCCATCGTGCCGCGCCACTGCGCCAGGGCGAGGGCAAGGACCTCGAGGGCGACGATCTGCGCGACGTGGCACTTCGTGGACGCGACGCTCACCTCGGGACCCGCACGGGTGTAGACGATGCCGTCCGCTTCGCGCGCCATCGTCGAGTGGACGACGTTGGAGACGACGAGCGTGCGTGCACCGGAGCGGCGTGCCTCTCGCAGCGCCTCGAGGGTGTCGAGCGTCTCGCCCGACTGGCTCACCCCCACCACGAGGGTCCGCTCGTGCAGCACGGGCTCGCGGTAGCGCAGCTCGCTCGCGATCTCGA
>JAJYMD010000226.1 GCA_021787255.1 Actinomycetes bacterium
CGGGCAGCTCCTCGACGACCCGGCGGCACGTGCGAGGCTGGGTGCCGCCGGAAGGGCGCGCGTTCTCCGCCGCTTCACGTGGCGGCGCTGCGCGGAGGGCACGGCCGCGTGCTACCGGGCGTTGCTCGACGGCCGCGCGCTCTCGACGCTCGAGGTGCCGGCCAGGGCCGAGGACCTGCTCGAGGGGTTCGAGGGGGCGCCGGTCACAGGAGCGGCCGCGTGCTGACGGTCGACTACCGGCGCCTGGGCCTGCGCGCCGGGGACCGGGTGCTCGACCTCGGGTGCGGGGCCGGCCGCCACGCGTTCGAAGCGGCACGGCGAGGCGGACAGGTCGTCGCCCTCGACGTCGGAGCCGCCGAGCTCCAAGAGGTGCGGGCGATGCTCCAAGCGATGCTCGCCGCGGGCGAGCTCGACCGCAGCTCTTCCCACGTGGGCGCCGTACGTGCCGACGCGCTCGGGCTCCCGTTCCCCGACGGGGCGTTCGACCGGGTCGTCGCCGCCGAGGTCCTCGAGCACGTCCTGGACGACGCACGCGCAATGTCCGAGCTCGCTCGAGTCCTGCGCCCGGGCGGGACGATCGCGGTGACCGTGCCCCGCTGCGGGCCCGAGGTCGTGAACTGGCTGCTGTCCGACGCCTATCACGACGTGCCGGGGGGCCACGTGCGCATCTACAGGCGGCCGACCCTGCTGCGGCGGCTGGAGTCGTGCGGGCTGGTCCCCGTCTGCCACCACTACGCGCACGGTCTGCACTCTCCCTACTGGTGGCTGCGGTGCCTCGTCGGGATCGGCGACGAGGGGCATCGCGCCGTCGCGGCGTACCACCGGCTCTTGGTCTGGGAGATCGAGAAGCGTCCTCTCGCCACCAGGGTCGCCGCTCGGGTGCTCGACCCGCTGATCGGCAAGAGCCTCGTCGTCTACCTGCGAAAGGCGCGTGGCGTCCCGGCGGTCGCGGATCTGCAGACCTCCCTCCCGGTCGAGGCGGCGACCGCATGAGCTTCGGCGCGCGCCGCAGCGCGGCCGCGACGGTCCCCGAGGTGCCAGGAGTCCTCAGCGCCGCAGAGGTCTACGCCAGCGGGTGCGCGATCGCCGCCGTGCAGTGCTCCGACGGCATGATCCCCTGGTCACCGGGGGGCCATTGCGACCCGTGGAACCACGTCGAGGCGACGATGGCCCTCACGCTGTGCGGCCTCGTGGAGGAGGCGGAGGCCGGTTTCGAGTGGCTCGCGGCGACCCAGCTCGGCGACGGGAGCTGGTTCAACTACTACCTCGCGGGCAAGGTGGAAGACCAGAGGATCGACACGAACGTCTGCGCCTACGTCGCGACCGGGCTGTGGCATCACGCGCTCGCGACCGGGACCTACGACCTGCTCGCCCGCCACTGGCCGATGGTGGAGCGCGCCGTGGACTTCGTGCTGCGCTGGCAGCGGCCCGACGGGCCGGTGCGCTGGTCCATCGACCAGGCTGGCCGCCCCGAGGGCTACGCGTTGCTCACCGGATCGTCGTCCGTCTTCCACAGCGTGCGCTGCGCGGTCGCCGCCGCCGAAGCGCTCGACCGCCCGCGCCCGGACTGGGAGCTCGCGGCCGGTCGGCTGGGCCACGCGATCGCGCACCACCAGCTCGCGTTCGCACCGAAGGACGAGTTCGCGATGGACTGGTACTACCCGGTGCTGGCGGGCGCGATCAGCGGCGAGGCGGCTCGTTGGCGGCTCGAGGCCACATGGAGGGCGTTCGTGATGGAGGGACTCGGCGTGCGCTGCGTCTCGGGATCCGACTGGGTCACCGCGGCCGAGACCGCGGAGTGCGCGATCGCGCTGAGCGCTGCAGGCATGGACCAAGCCGCGCTCGATCTCCTCGCGTCGGGCCAGAGGCTCCGGCTCCCCGACGGCTCGTACTGGACCGGGATCGTCCATCCGGACGAGGCGACGTTCCCCGGCGGCGAGCGCACCACCTACAGCGCGGCGGCGATGGTGCTGGCGGCCGACGCGCTGTCGTCGGCGTCGAAGGCCTCGGGGCTCTTCCGCGCCCCCTTGCTCCCGGCCGCGATCGACCTGGCCGAGCCGTCCTGCACGAGCGGCTCGGGCTGCCCGGTCGCCGAGGAGACCGACGTTCCGGTGGCCCGCCGAAGCGGCGCGGGCCGCTGCGAAGAGGGCCGCTCCTGCCCTGGTCTCACGGCTGGGTCCGCCCGGCAGCCCAAGAGCGCGTAGGGCCGGCGTCGGCCAGGCGAGAAGCCAGGCGAGAAGCCTGGAGAGGGGGTCGCACGCGCCGCAGCACCCGAAGGCTTCCGCACGCGGCATCCTCCACCCACTCGCCCGAGCCCATCGCGTGGCACCACAGCTCGTAGGGAGGTCGGCCGCCATCGGCGGGGTCGGGGAAGACGTCGTGGATCGCGAGCAGCCCCCCGAGCGCGACGAGCGGTGACCAGCCGCGGTAGTCCTCCCACGCAGGAGCCTCGCCGTGCCCGCCGTCCACGAAGCAGAAGTCGAGCGGCGTCGACCAGCACGACGCGATCGTCGGCGAGTCGCCGACGACCCCGACGACGACGGCTTCGAGCCGTGCGGCAGCGACCGACCGGCGCCAGTGCGGCAACGTGTCGATCCGCCCGTCAGCCGGGTCCACGAGATCGGGCTCGTGGTGGTCCCAGCCTGGCTGGTGCTCCTGTGAGCCGCGATGATGGTCCACGCTGAAGAGCACTGCCCCGGTGGCCTCCGCCGCGGCGCCGAGGTAGATCGTCGACTTGCCGCACCACGCGCCGATCTCGACGAACACACCGCGCGCGCCCGCCGAGCGCGCCGCGCACGCCTCGCCTGCGCGCCGCGCCGCGTCGTAGAGCGCCGCACCCTCGTCGTCGGGCATGAAGCCCCGAGTCGCTCGCGCGAGCAGGAGGAGCTCGTCGGCACGCCGCGTCACGTGGCCAGAGCGTAGATCCCGTACGCTGCGAACCCGAGCAGCACCAGCCCGCCGGCGCGCCGGAGCCACTCCAATGGCACCACTGCCAGCAGCGACCTGCCGCCGAAGGCGCCGAGCGCCGACGTGGCAAGGAGGCCCGCGTACGCGCCGACGAACACGGCCAGAGGGTCGTGGTACTTGCCGACGAGGTTCACCGTGAGCAGTTGGGTGAGGTCGCCCAGCTCGCCTACGACGATGACCGCGAACGCCAGGGCGAAGACCCTCCACCGGCCGGCCGGCACCCGCGCCAACCGTTCGGCTTCCCTCTCGCCGCGCGCCCGCTCCCGCCGCTCGGGCACGACGAGCAGCAGGAGCGCGCCTGCGAAGAACAACGCGGTGACCACGATCTCGAGCGTCTCGCGAGGCAGCAGCTCGATCGCGCGCCCTGCACCGACGGCGAGCCCGGTCTGGACGAGGAACGCTGCGGCCGCGCCGAGCCAGACGCAGAGCGGCGGGCTCCGGGTTCCCATGACGAGGGTCGCGATCATCGTCTTGTCGGGCAGCTCCGCCACCGCGACGAGCGCGAACACCGCGGCGGCGACCCCTATGTGCACACCGCCACCCTCTTCATGCGGCCCCTCGCGTCACGCGGGCGGGCTCCTCTCAGCGGTCCTCCACGGTCCGGAGCGCGAGGGCGAGCCGCCCTCCCGCGCGCATCCGTTCGCCGAAGCGCACGTTCACCGCGAGCTGCTCGAGGGTCTGGACGACCCTGCGCTGGCCGACGGTCAGGGGGTGGTCGGTGAGGAAGGCCGTGACGTCGGCGGCGAGCGCAGGGTCCCTGCACAGCGCGCGCACGGACGAGACCATCGACGCGTGGCTCACGTCGGGGAACCGGTCCACGAGGGTCGACCACTCCGTCTTCACCTGTTCGAAGATCGCCGGGCCGCCGACGCGGTTGGCGAGCAGCGCGCGCACGAGGAAGGGGCCGTCCTGGCGCCGGACCTCCCCTACGGCCAGTTCGAACGCGCGCCGGCACAGGCCGACGTCGGCGAAGGCGCCGAGCGCGAGGAGGTGCCTCCGCTCGTCCTGGGGGTTCGCGGGGTGGCGATAACGGTCCAGCACCGCGTCGAAGTCGTCCGCGCGGCCGTGGTCGGCGACGACGGCGAGCACCGCCGGCTCGAGGTCGGCGTCGATCGTCTCCTCGCCGCGACGCCACGCGTCGAAGCGACGCGCGGCCTCGGCGCGTACCTCGGCTGTCGCCCCCGTCGTCCCGAGCGTCTCGACGAGGAGGGCGCGCAAGGTGGGGACGCGCTCGCCTTCTCCTTCCCTCGGGTCCCAGCCGACGGCCGCCGCGCGGGGGCCGAGCAGCGCCTGTGCGGCGGCCTGCACCCTCGGGCGGTCGGCGTCTTCTGCGACCCGGTCGCACAGTCCGAGCGCAGCGGCGACGACGTGGTAGGTCTCCGGCCCCTCTTCTGCTGGGAGCCGAGCGGCGAGCTTCACGAGCTCGTCGAGCTCGGTCCTGCCGGCGAGCACGAGCGCCCAGGTGTCCGAGAGCAGCTCGAAGCGTTCGAGCGTGCTGAGCGACGCCAGGCGCCCGGCGAGCCAACCCCGGTGCTCGGGCCGGTACCCGACGCGGTAGAAGCCCCACCCCCCGGCGTTCACGAGGCCGACCTCACGGCTCCGGGGAGCCGGGAGCGGAGCGCTTCCCTCCGAGAGCAGCACGCGCCCGACGTCGCCGGCATTGCCCTCGCCGGCATTGCCCTCGCCGGCGTTGCCCTCTTCGCCCGCGGGGACCTCTCTCAGGAGCACGGGCACGAACCACCGCTCGCCGATCGACGACTGGCCGTTCGGCGGGACGGGGAGGTAGGAGAAGGGCTCCTGGGTCAGCCCCGATGCATCCAGCTGGACGAGCGGGTGGCCGCCTTGGAGGATCCAGCTCTCGGCGACCGCGCGGATCGGCTCGCCGCTCACCTCTTCGAGGGCGCTCCAAAGGTCGCTGGTCACCGTGTTGCCGTATGCGTGCGCGTGCAGGTAGCGGCGCACCCCGTCCCGGAAGACGTCCGGGCCGAGGTACTGCTCGAGCATGCGCAGCACGCTCCCGCCCTTCTCGTAGGTGAGCGTGTCGAACATTCCGTCGGCCTCCTCGGGCGGGCCGACGGGGTACTCGATGGGGCGGGTCGCGTGGAGGCCGTCGACGGACATCGCCGACTCCCGCTCCAGCCCGAAGGAGGTCCACCGCTTCCACGCGGGCCGGAAGCGGTCCGTCGCCAGCACCTCCATGAAGGTCGCGAACGCCTCGTTCAGCCAGATCCCCTCCCACCACGCCATGGTGACGAGGTCCCCGAACCACATGTGCGCGATCTCGTGGTGGACGACGTCCGCCACGCGCTCGAGCTCGAGGCGAGACGCGTGCTCCGGGTCCACGAGCAACGCGCTCTCGCGGAAGGTGATGCAGCCGAGGTTCTCCATCGCGCCGTAGGCGAAGTCGGGGATCGCCACGAGGTCGAGCTTTTCCGCGGGATAGGGGATCGAGAAGTACTCGGGGAAGAGCTCGAGGGAGTGCCGGGCGACGTCCAGCGCGAAGGCGCAGAGGTGCTCCTTGCCCGGGACGTGGACGACGCGGACCGGGACGCCGCCGACCTCGATCGGCTCGGTCGCGACGAGCGGCCCGACCACGAACGCGACGAGGTACGAGGACATCTTCATCGTGGGCGCGAACCGGACGCGTCGTTTCCTCACGCCCTCGACGACGACCGGCTCTTCTCCCACGACCGAAGAGTTCGAGTACGCGGCGAGCCCCTCGTCGACGACGAGGGACACCTCGAAGGTGGCCTTGCGGTCCGGCTCGTCCCAGCAGGGGAATGCGCGGCGCGCGTCGGTCGACTCCATCTGGGTCGTGGCGATGGTGCGGGTGCGGCCCTCCTCGTCGGTGAACGTCGAGCGGTAGAAGCCACGGAGCTTGTCGTTCAGCGTCCCGCTGAAGGCGAGCCGCACCGTTGCGTCTCCGGGCGCGAGCGGGCTCGCGAGCTCGAGCACGAGCCGTTCGGCCGCGTCGTCGGTGGACACGCCGGCCACGACGGCGTCACCGTTCGGGAGGATCACGGTTGCCGCACCGACCTGTAGCTCGGCCGCGTTCATGACGACGCGGTCGGTCTGCTCGAGGACGCGCACGTCGATCTCCACGGTGCCGGCGAACCGTGCCGCGTCGAGGTCGGGGACGAGCTCGAGGCGGTACGCGACCGGCTCGATCATCCGGGGGAGGCGGAACGGATCGGCCCTTGAGGGCGCGCTCGCGTGGGGTTCGGGGGCGGGGCGCACGGACAACGACGCTACCGTGACCGGAGTGGACCAGCCGAGCTCGACCCGTGACCGCGCCCACGCCCGTCCGCAGGCG
>JAJYMD010000454.1 GCA_021787255.1 Actinomycetes bacterium
CGTCGACCTGCACCGGGCGGAGCGCATCTACGAGGCGATCGGGCCCGCAGTGGAGGTCTCCGGCGGCTCGGCGGCGAACACGGCCGCAGGCGTCGCCGCGCTCGGGGGCGCCTCCGGCTTCATCGGCAAGGTCGCCGACGACGACATGGGCGAGGTGTTCGTCCACGACATGCGCGCATCGGGTGTCGAGCTCCACGCGGTGGTCGCGGGCGCAGAAGAGGAGGACGCGGAGGTGCGCGGGACCGGCCGTGCGCTCGTGCTCGTCACCCCCGACGCGGAGCGGACCATGGCGACCCACCTGGGGGTCTCGGCCACGCTCGGGCCGCGCGACGTCCCAGAGGCTCTCGTGGCGAGGGCGGAGGTCCTCTCCCTCGAGGTGTACCTGTGGGACCGTCCGAGCGCGAAGGAGGCGATGCGCCGGGCCGTGCAGGTCGCTCACGACCACGACACCACCGTCGCGCTCTCGCTGTCGGACTCCTTCTGCGTGGTCCGCCACCGCCGAGACCTGCTCGACCTCGTGGCCAACGACGTCGACGTCCTGTTCGGCAACGAGCAGGAGCTGATCCGGCTCTTCGACTCCCCCTCGTTCGCCCGGGCGTTGTCCGCAGCGGGGGAGACGGGAGCGCTCGTGGCCGCGACCTGCGGTCCGAAGGGGTCGGTCGTGGTGGGCGGCCGCGGACCGGTGGAGGTGGCTCCAGCGGAGGCGCCCGTGATCGTGGACAGGACCGGAGCAGGGGACATGTACGCTTCTGGCTTCCTCTACGGCCTTACGCACGGGCGCGACCCCGTCGAGTGCGCGCGCCTCGGGTCCATGTGCGCTGCGGAGGTGATCGGGCACTTCGGCGCTCGCCCTCGGCACGACCTCGCTGCGATGGCGCTCGCCCAGGGGCTCGTGTGACCGGGCAGCTCGCGTGATGGCCCTCTCGGTGGGCATCGTCGGGCTCCCGAACGTCGGCAAGTCGACGCTCTTCAACGCGCTCACGAACAACCAGGTGCTCGCGGCCAACTACCCCTTCGCCACGATCGACGCGAACATCGGGGTCGTGGCCGTGCCGGACCCCCGCCTGGACCGGCTCGCCGCCCTCTACCGCGCCGAGCGCGTCGTGCCGGCGACGGTGACCTTCGTCGACATCGCGGGCCTCGTCCGCGGCGCTTCGGAGGGTGAAGGCCTTGGGAACCGCTTCCTCGCGGCGATCCGGGAGACCGACGCCGTGTGCCAGGTCGTGCGCGCGTTCGAAGACGGCGACGTCGTGCACGTGGAGGGTCGTGTCGACCCTGCTGCAGACATCGAGACGGTCAACACCGAGCTGGTGCTCGCCGATCTCCAGACGGTCGACAACCGCCTGGCGAAGCTGCGGCGCGAGGCGCGCATGCGCCCCGAGCTTGCCGCGCAGCTCGCGGCGACGGAGCGCGCGAGGCAGGTCCTCGATGCGGGCAGACCGGCGTCGGCCGCCGCGGCGCTCGGGGAGCTGGACCTCGCGCCGCTCGGAGACCTCCATCTGCTGACCGCCAAGCCGTTCGTCTACGTGTTCAACGTCGCCGAAGACCAGCTGGGCGACGCCGCGCTGAAGGAACGTCTGGGCGCGCTCGTCGCGCCGGCGCCTTCGGTGGTCCTGTGCGCGCAGATCGAGGCGGAGGTGGCAGGGATGGACCGCGCGGAGGCACGCGAGCTGCTCGCCGGGTACGGGCAGGAGGAGTCGGGTCTCGAGTCGCTCGTGCACGTCGCCTTCGCCACGTTGGGCCTCCAGACGTTCCTCACCGCGGGACCGAAGGAGGCGCGCGCGTGGACGATCCCCGTCGGGGCCACCGCGCCGGAGGCGGCCGGGGTGATCCACTCGGACTTCCAGCGCGGGTTCGTGAAGGCCGAGGTCGTGCGCTACGAGGACCTGATCGAGGCGGGGTCCCTGGCGGCCGCCCGGGCCGCCGGCAAGGCGCGCATCGAGGGGAAGGACTACGTGATGGCCGACGGGGACGTGGTCGAGTTCCGCTTCCACGTCTGACCGCCCGTGGCGACGCCGGACCGTGGCGACCCCGGCCCGCCGACGCGCTCTCCGATCGGGATCTATGCTCGAGACGAGCTCGCCGGTGCGGCACGGCGAGCGGCCGAATGCCGCCAGAGGGGTGCTCGTCTGTGCGCAGCCGGTTGACTCGGAGCTGGTCGGCCCTCGTGGTCGTGACGGCCCTCGCCGTCGGCCTTCCCGCCTGCAGCGGCGCTCCGCTCGGCGGTTCGCCGAGTGCCAGATCCTCGAGCAGAGCGGAACTGATGCGGTGGGTGCGGAGGTACGGGAGCGCGCTCACACACCTCGTGCAGGCCAGCCTCGTGTTCGAAGGGACCCCGTCGGTCGCCGCCTGCAGCGCGATTCGTGCGTCCGTGAAGGCCGCGAGGACGGTCCCCCCGCCTCCCGCAGAGGGCAGGCATTGGGAGAGCGCGCTGAGCGACCTGGCGAGCGGCGCCTCGAATTGCGAGATCGGCGTGCAGACAACCGGGAACGCGTTCGGCGACGGCGGGAACGCGTTGGGCTCGATCGTTCGCGACATGGCGAAGTTGCACATCCGCCTCGGGATGACGCTCGAGACAGAGTCCGAGGCGGTCCTGAGGGGGATCGCCGCGACAACGGCACCGCCAGCCTCGACTGCTCCTCCCTCGTCGGGATCGGTCGCGTGACTGCGCGTCTGCACGAGGTGGTCGAGCTCATCCGCCGCAAGCGCGACGGCGGGAGGCTCGGAGACGACGAGATCGACTGGCTCGTGCGCGCGTACGTGGCGGACCTCGTGCCCGACTACCAGATGTCGGCCTTCCTGATGGCCGTCTTCTTCAACGGGCTCGACCGCGGCGAGCTGAGCAGGCTGACCGCTGCGATGGCGGCCTCGGGCGAGCGGCTGGACCTCGACGGTCTCGGCCGCCCGACCGTCGACAAGCACTCGACGGGCGGCGTCGGGGACAAGGTCTCTCTCGTGCTCGCCCCACTGCTCGCCAGCGTCGGCGCGTGCGTGCCCCAGCTCTCCGGCCGGGGGCTCGGCCACACGGGCGGCACGCTGGACAAGCTCGAGTCGATCCCCGGCTTCAGGAGCGATCTCGCCCCCGCGCAGGTTCGCTCGGTGCTCGAGCGGGTGGGGTGCGTCATCTGCGCCGCCGGCCCGGGTCTCGCACCGGCGGACCGGAAGCTCTACGCGCTACGCGACGTGACGGGCACCGTCGAGTCGATCCCGCTCATCGCGAGCTCGATCCTGTCGAAGAAGCTCGCGGAGGGGACCGCCGCGCTGGTCCTCGACGTGAAGGTCGGCTCGGGCGCCTTCATGCAGGACCTCGAGCGGGCCCGCGAGCTCGCAGAGACGATGGTCGCCGTCGGTGCGGAGCAGGGGCTGCGGATCGCCGCCGTCCTCACCCGCATGGACGAGCCGCTCGGGCGCGCGGTCGGCAACGCCGTCGAGGTCGACGAGGCGGTCACCGCGCTCTCGGGGAGAGGACCGGAGGACCTCGTCGAGCTGACGGTGGCGCTCGGGGCGGAGATGGCCCGCCTCGCGGGCCTGCGGCCGGACGCGTCGGAAGACCCGCGGCGCGCGCTCTGCAGGGCACTCGGAGACGGCCGCGCGCTGCAGGTCTTCCGCGAGATGGTCCGTGCCCAGACAGGCGACCCGGACGCGCCGCTGCCAGTTGCCCAACACCGCGCAGTCCTCAGGGCCGGGAGCGCCGGCTTCGTGCGTGTCCTGGACGCTCGCAAGGTCGGGGTGGCCGCCTGGCGGCTCGGCGCGGGGCGCGCCAAGCTGGAGGATCCGGTGAGCCCGTCCGCGGGCGTCATCTGCCTGCGCAAGCCCGGCGAGCCGGTCGAGCCGGGCGACCCGCTGCTCGAGCTCCGGGCCGACGACCCGGCGCTGCTCGACGCCACGGTCGACTGGCTCGAAGGCGCGGTCGAGATCGGGCCGGAGCCCCCGGCGTCCCGCCCCGTCGTCCTCGAGGTCATCCGGCCATGAGCGCCATCCGGCATCTCGACGAGCGCCTGCGCCTCCTCGACGAGGTGATCGAGCCCGGCCTCAGCGCGGCTCGGGCGCGGCCGGCTGGCCGGCTGGCCGGCTGGCCGGCCGGCTGACCGGCTGACCGGCTGACCGGCTGACCGGCTGACCGGCTGGTGAAGCCCCTCGCTGCGCCGGGAGGGCCTGCCGCTAGGGTTGCCACGATGGAGCGACGCGGCGACACCGGCACGGCGTGGGCCGCGCCGCGGGTCCAGGCGTCGGCTCGGGTCGTGACGGCCGTGCCGGGTCCGTGGTCCCAGGACGTCGCGACTTCGGAGGCCGCGCTGCGGAGGTTCCTCCACGGCCTACCAGGCGTGGACCAGGTCGGCGTGGAGGCTCGCGCCTCGGCGCTCGCCGCCCGTTCGATCAAGCGGGAGGCCAAGACGTGGGCGCTCGACGCGGCGATCTCCATGGTCGACCTCACCACGCTCGAGGGAGCGGACACGCCCGGCAAGGTCGCCGCCATGTGCGCGAAGGCCCGGCGACCCGACCCCGCAGATCCGGAGGTGCCGCACGTCGCCGCGGTGTGCGTGTACCCGGACCTCGTCGCCCACGCGGTCGCGCACCTCGCCGGCAGCCCAGTCGCCGTGGCTTCGGTCGCGACCGCCTTCCCCTCGGGGCGGGCGTCGATGGGCGTGAAGCTCTCCGACGTGCGTGACGCGCTCGAGGCAGGTGCCCAGGAGATCGACATGGTGATCGACCGCGGCGCCTTCCTCGCAGGGCGTTACGGCCAGGTCTACGAGGAGGTGCGGGCGGTGCGCGAGGCCGCTGGGCGCGCGGTGCTGAAGGTGATCCTCGAGACCGGGGAGCTCGCCACCTACGACAACGTCCAGCGCGCCGCGTGGCTCGCGATGCTCGCAGGCGCGGACTTCCTCAAGACCTCGACGGGCAAGGTGACGCCCGCCTCTACTCGGCCTGTCGCCCTCGTGCTGCTCGCCGCCGCGCGCGACTTCCTGCGGGCGGGGGGTCGCCGCGTCGGGGTGAAGATGGCCGGTGGCATCCGGACGGCCAAGGAGGCGATCTCCTACCTCGTGATCGCCCGCGAGACGGCCGGCGAGGAGTGGCTCACGCCCTCGGCGCTGCGCATCGGGGCGTCCACGCTGCTGAACGACCTGCTCATGCAGAGGGCCACGCAGCGCACCGGCGCCTACTCGGGACGCGACTACTTCACGCTCGACTGACCGACATCGACTGCACAGGATCCAATGCACAAGGCTGGCGTGCCGGAGAGCGAGATGGCAGGTGTGGGCAACGAGGTCGAGCGGGCGCAGGCGGCGGCGTTCGACTACGCCCCGGCTCCCGAGTCGCGCGAGGCCGTGCGTTTGGACCCCGAGTACGGCCTCTTCATCGACGGTGAATTCCGTCCCGCCGCCTCGGGCCGGACCTTCGCCACGATCAACCCCGCCACCGAGGAGCCGCTCGCGACGGTCGCCGAGGCCGGGGACGAGGACGTGGACCGTGCGGTCGCCGCGGCGCGCGCCGCGTACGAGGGCGCCTGGGGGCGGCTCCGTGGTCGTGACCGGGCCAAGTACCTCTTCCGCATCGCCCGCATCCTCCAGGAGCGAGCTCGCGAGCTCGCCGTGCTCGAGTCGCTGGACAACGGCAAGCCGATCCGCGAGTCGCGTGACGTCGACGTCCCCCTCGCCGCGGCCCATTTCTTCTACCACGCGGGGTGGGCGGACAAGCTCGAGCATGCCGGCTTCGGCCCCCGACCGCGCCCGCTCGGCGTCGCCGGGCAGGTGATCCCCTGGAACTTCCCGCTGCTCATGGCGGCCTGGAAGCTCGCGCCGGCGCTCGCGACCGGCAACACGTGCGTGCTGAAGCCTGCCGAGACCACCCCCCTGTCGGCGCTCTTCCTCGCCGGGATCTGCCAGGAGGCGGGCTTGCCACCCGGGACGGTCAACGTCGTGACCGGCGCCGGTGCGACCGGAGCGACGCTCGTCTCGCATCCTGGGGTCGACAAGGTGGCGTTCACCGGCTCGACCGAGGTCGGCAAGGAGATCCGCCGGCGGGTGGCCGGGACCCGCAAGCGCCTGACGCTCGAGCTCGGCGGCAAGGCGGCGAACGTCGTCTTCGAGGACGCGCCGATCGACCAGGCGATCGAGGGCATCGTGAACGGCATCTTCTTCAACCAGGGCCACGTCTGCTGCGCAGGTTCGAGGCTGCTGGTCCAAGAGTCCGTCGCAGAGCTCGTGCTCGACCGGCTCCGGGAGCGGCTGGGGACGCTGCGACTCGGGGACCCGCTCGACAAGAACACCGAC
>JAJYMD010000430.1 GCA_021787255.1 Actinomycetes bacterium
AAGCCCGGTGTCTGCCTGACGACGAGCGGCCCGGGCATCACGAACGCGTGCACCGGCGCCGCGACCGCGTACGCGGACTCGATCCCTGTGCTCTTGTGCTCGCCAGGTCCGCCGCGCGGCGTCGAGGGCCTCGACCTCGGCCTCCTCCACGAGATGAAGGACGGGCACGCGCACCTGGAGAGCCTGGTGACCGCGAGCGTGCGCCCCTCGAGCCCCGAGGAGATCGGGGAGGTCGTCGACGAGGTGTTCAGCGGTTGGCGGCGGGCGAGGCGCCGACCCGTGCACGTCGAGCTGCCGATCGACGTGATCGAGGGCGTGCCGTCGCCGGGCTCGAGCGAGGGCCCGGTCGGCAGCGGGGAGGTCGATCGGCTTCGTCGCATCTTCGACGGGATGGCACCTCCAAGCGGAGGCTCGGACGTCGCGAGCGCACTGGAGCGAGCGGCCCAGCTGCTCGAGTCCAGCCGCAGACCGCTCGTCGTCCTCGGCGGCGGCGCCCGGGGAGCCGGCGACCTCGCCCGCAGGCTGGTCGAGCGGATCGGCGCGCTGGCGATGACCACCGTGAACGGAAAGGGGACGGTGCCCGAGCGCCACCCGCTCTCGATCGGCGCCTCGATCCGCCTGCGCGCCACGCGCCGGCTGTTCGAGTCCGCGGACGTCGTGCTCGTCGTCGGGAGCGAGCTCGGCGACTCGGACCTGTGGGGCGTCCCCGTCGGGACCGAGGCTGCGGTCGTCCGTGTCGACGTCGACCCCCACCAGCTCCAGAAGAACCTCCCTTGCAGCGTCGCGCTCTGCATGGACGCCCGGGCCGCGATGGAGGCGCTGCTCCTTCGCCTGGGAAGGACCGGCGGCGCCGCGGACGCCGGCGGGGGGAGCGGCGGCGCCGCGGACGCCGGCGGGGGGAGCGGCGCATCGTCTTCCGGCCGGGCTGCTTCCGGCGGGGCTGCTTCCGGCCGGGCTGCGCCGGGGACGTGGGCGAGCACAGCCGAGAAGGTGAGGACGGCCCTCGAAGACGAGGCGCGCGCGGAGGGGGCGCCGTACGAGGCGATCAACCGGGAGCTCAGCGCCGCGCTGCCCCGAGACACGATCGTCGCAGGCGACAGCGCACAGGTCTCGTACTTCGGCACCGCGCACTTCTGGCCGATGGAGCGAGCGGGCCAGTTCCTCTACCCCGCCGGCTACGCCACGCTCGGCTACGGGCTGCCTGCGGCGATCGGGGCGATGCGCGCCTGCCCGGGCGTCCCGGTGGTCGTGCTCGTCGGAGACGGCGGCTTCCTCTTCAGCGTCCAAGAGCTCCTGACCGCGGTAGAGCAGCGGCTGGCGCTGCCGGTCGTCGTGGTCGACAACCACGGCTACGCCGAGATCCGCGAAGGCATGGAGGAGCGCGGCATCCCCCCGATCGCAGTGGACCGTCCCGCCGTGGACTTCCCCGCGCTCTGCCGTGCCTTCGGAGGACGCGGGCACGCGGTGAAGAGCGTGGACGAGTTGTGCGCGCGCGTCGTCGAGGCTCTCGGGTTCGCCGGCCCGACGGTGGTCAGCATCGACGTCTCGGGCGGTGTGCCGGGCTGACTGCACGTGCGCTGAAGGGACCGGGCGGAGAAAGGGCAGCCGAGGGCAGCCGAGGGGTGCGGGGACAGCCGAGGGCAGCCGAGGGGTGCGGGGACAGCCGAGGGCAGCCGAGGGGTGCGGGGACAGCCGAGGGGTGCGGGGACAGCCGAGGGGTGCGGGGACAGCCGAGGGCAGGGAGCCCGGCTACCATCGGTGAGCCGGGCGAACGCGCCGGCCGGGAGCGCGGCTCTCGGCACCCATGCGAGGCCGACCCCCAGGAGGTGAGCGCACCGGCATGCCCGGGCCCTCCGGCGGCAGTGGAAGCGACACGGCACCCGTGACCCCGCCCGGCCCTACGCCGAGCGGCTCACCGGCCGGCACAGCCCCGCCCGGCGACGTCGACACGGGGGGAGCGAGGGGAGGGTGGCGGTTCCTCCGGACCTCCCTCGAGGGTCAGTGGCGGGCGGAGAGCGCGTCGCTGGTCGCGGCGCTCGCCTGGACCGCCGCGGTCTCCACCTACCCGTTGCTCGTCGGCAGGGCGGTCGACGCCGGCCTCCTCGCCCGGCACTGGGGCCGCCTCGGGACCTACGTCGCGCTGATCGCGCTCCTGGCCTTGCTCCAGGCGCTGGCCTCGGGCTTCCGGCGCCGGTACAACGGCCTGGCGTCGCGCCGGGTGGAGGCGCGGCTGCGGGGGGAGTTCTTCGCGCGGCTCCTCCGCCTCGACGTCGGGTACCACGACCGGGTCAACCGCGGCCAGCTGCTCTCGCGGGTCACCAACGACCTGTTCCAGGTCCAGTCCTTCGTGGCCGCCGCGCCGGCGTTCGCCGGCAACCTCGCGGCGGTCCTGGCGGTCGCGGTGATCCTCGTCGTCACGAGCCCGGTCCTCGGGGCGGTCGCCCTGGTGATGCTGCCGGTCGTGGTGCTCACCTCACGGCGGTACTCCGCCGCGGTGAGGCCGGCGCTCGGCTCCCTCCAACGCGAGCGGGGCCAGCTCGCCGGGGTGGTGGAGGAGGCCGTCAGCGGCATCCGGGCAGTGAAGGGCTTCGGCGCCGAGCCGCTGCTCGAGGAGCGGCTCGGCGAGCGGGCCGACGCGGTCCGCAGGGAGGCGCTCGCCGTCGTCGCGACCCGCGCCCGCTTCAACCCGTACCTGAACGTGGTCCCGCTGATCGAGCTGGTGGCGATCAACTGGGTCGGGGGCTGGCTCGTCCTCGGTCACCACGTCACCGTCGGCCTGCTCGTGGCGTTCAACACCTACCTCGTGCTGCTCACCGGACCGCTCCAGTCCATGGGGTGGTTCATCGTGCAGCTCCAGCGGGCTCTGGTCTCGGCCCGCCGGATCGAGCAGATCGTGGCGCTCCGGCCGGCGATCACCGACCCCGAGACCCCGGCCGCCCTGCCCAAGGGGCCGGGCACTGTCCGCTTCGAGTCCGTGACGTTTTCCTACCCCGGGGCCCAGCGGCCAGCCGTCGAGGGCCTCGACCTCGAGATCCGCGGCGGCGAGGTGGTGGCGCTCGTCGGCCCCACCGGCAGCGGCAAGTCCACCGTCGCCGCGCTCATGGCCCGGCTGTACGACCCGGCCACGGGCACGGTCCGCCTGGACGGCGCGGACCTGCGGTCCCTCCCTGTGGAGGCGGTACGCGAGGCGGTCGGGGTGGTCTTCGAGGATAGCTTCCTCTTCGAGGGCACCGTGGCGGAGAACCTGCGCGTCGGGCGGACGGACGCGACCGACGAGGAGATCGCCGAGGCGGCCCGGTGCGCCCAGGCCGACGGGTTCGTCGCCGAGCTGCCCCGAGGCTACGCGAGCGTGCTCGGGGAGCGGGGCCTCTCCCTCTCCGGCGGTCAGCGCCAGCGGCTGGCGCTCGCGCGCGCGATCCTCGCCCGGCCCCGGGTCCTGGTGCTCGACGACGCCACCTCTGCGGTGGACGCGGCGAAGGAGCGAGAGATCCTCCAGGGGCTCGCGGCTGCGACGGGCGGCCGGACCGTGGTGGTCATCTCCCACCGGGCGGCCACGATCGCCCTGGCCGACCGTGTCGTGCTCCTCGACGAGGGCCGGGTCGTGGCCGACGGCACCCACCAGGGGCTCCTGCGCTCCTGTCGCCGCTACCGAGAGGTCCTCGGCCTCGCCGGCCGGGAGGGTCCGTCGACGGACGAGGGGGAGGAGCGCTCCGCGTGAGCACGACCGGTCGTCAGCACCTGGTGCGCGAGACCCTCGCCATGCTGCGTCCCTACCGGGGCCGGGTGGCGCTCGCCCTGCTCACGGTGGCCGGGGCTCTGGGCACCAGCCTCGCGGGCCCTGCGCTCGTCGAGTACCTCATCGACGACGGGCTCGTGCACCACCACTCGATGCGGGTCGTCGACGTGGCCGGCGGCGCGTACCTGCTGGTCGCGATCGCGTCGTTCGCGTTCACCCGCTGGCAGACCAGCCTGTTGTCGGGCACCGGCGAGCTGGTGCTCAACGACCTGCGCAAGCGGGTCTTCTCCCACCTGCTCGCCCAACCGATGTCCTTCTTCGACACCGAGAGCTCTGGCCAGCTGCTGTCACGGATGACCGCGGACATCGACACCCTCGAGTCCCTGGTGCAGAGCGGCATCGGGACCTTCGTCATGAGCATCGGGCTGTTCGTCGCCTCGATCGTGGTGCTCGTGGTGATCGCGCCGCTGCTCTTCGTCGCCACCGCCGCCTGCCTCGTCCCGATCGTGGTCGCCGCGGCTCGCTACCGCGTCGCGTCGACCAGCGCCTACCGGGCGGTCCGGCTGCGCATCGGCGAGACGCTGGCGTCCTTGGACGAGGGCCTGGCGGGGGTGCGGGTCATCCAGGCGTTCCGCCAGGAGCCCGCCGTCGGCGAGCGCTTCGAGGCGCGCAACCGCGACCAGCTCGAGGCGGAGCTGCGAACCGTGCGCCTGGCGTCGGTGTTCTTCCCGAAGGTCGAGGGCACCGGCGTGCTCGCGACCGCGGTGATCCTCCTCGTGGGTGGCGTGTTCGTCCACCTGCACCTGACCTCGATCGGCGCGGTGGCCGCCTACGTGCTCTACGTCGGCAACCTCTTCAACTCGATCCAGAGCCTGAGCCAGCTCTTCGACCTCCTGCAGTCCTCGGGCGCCGCGCTCTCGACCGTCGTCACCCTCCTCGACACCGAGCCGGCCATGGCCGACCCCGAGCGGCCGGTCCCGCTGCCCGAGCGGGGCGCGCTCGAGCTCGCAGGGGTCGAGTTCGCCTACTCCGGCAGCCGGCCGGTGATGTCGGCGGTGGACCTCGTGATCCCCCCTGGCGAGCACGTGGCGCTGGTCGGGCCGACCGGAGCCGGCAAGTCGACGCTCGCGAAGCTGGTCGGCCGGCTGTACGACCCGGCCTCGGGCTCGGTCCGCTTCGGCGGCGTCGACCTGCGCGCCGCGAGCATGACAGGCCTGCGTCGCCGGATCGTGGTGCTGCCCCAGGAGGGGTTCTTGTTCAGAGGGACGGTGCTCGACAACATCCTGATCGGCAGGCCGAGCGCCCGGGAGCAGGAGGTGCGCCAGGCGGTCGAGGCGCTCGGGCTCGCGGAGCGGTTCGACGAGCTGCCCGACGGCCTCGACACCGAGGTCGGCGAGCGCGGTGCGCACCTGTCCGCCGGCGAGCGCCAGCTCGTCTCGTTGGTGCGGGCAGCGCTGACCGATCCCGCCGTGCTGGTCATGGACGAGGCCACCTCGAGCGTGGACCCCGGCACCGAGCGCTGGGTGGAGACCGCCCTCGCCCGCCTCTCCGCCGGCCGCACGACCATCACCGTCGCCCACCGCCTCACGATCGCCGAGCGCGCCGACCGGGTGGTGGTGGTGGACGGCGGGCGGGTGGTCGAGGTCGGCTCCCACGACGAGCTCGTTGCCGCGGGCGGGGCCTACGCCCAGCTGTACGCGGCATGGCAGGGAGCCGGGCAGGAGGGTGGCGGCTGAGGGGGCACGCTCCGATCGCGCCAGCGAGCCTCGCTGCCGAGGCGCGTCAGCTGCGGGAGACCGCCACCGGGACCGGCGAAAGGGTACGGCGCGCGGTCTGCACCCGTTCGGCGATACGCGCCGCCACGGCCGGCAGCTCCTGGGCGAGCTGACAGAGGAGGTCACCTTGCATCCGTGAGAGTGGTCCGGACATCGACACCGAGGCGAGGGGCTCGCCAGCAGCTCCGCAAACCGGAGCGCCGACGCAGCGCAGGCCGACCTCGAGCTCCTGGTCGTCGAACGCGTACCCACGCTCGCGGGTCCGCTCGAGCTCGGCGCGAAGGGCGGAGAGCGTACGGATCGAATTGGGCGTGAAGCTCTCGAGCTTGACCCCTGCGTACAGCCGAGAGAGCTGTGCCGGGCTCAGACAGCTGAGGAGCGCCTTGCCGAGGCTGCTGCAGTGCGCGGGGGAGCGCTTGCCGACTTGACCGTGGAGACGCAGCGGGCGCCAGCCGTCGATCACGACGATGCTGGTGACCGCTCGCCCTTCGAGCACACCGACGTGCGCCGTCTCGCCAAATCGTTCCACGAGCAAGCCGAGCTCCTCGGCGGCGATGATGCGGAGGTCCGTCTCGGGCACGGCGAGCTGGCCCAGCTTGAAGAGGCGATCGCCCAGCCTGTACCTCCCCGCGTCGTCGGTCTGGGCGAGGTACCCGCACGCAGCGAGCGTCGCCGCGAGCCGGGACGTCGTGCTGCGGTGCACGCCGAGCTCCCGGGCCATCTCCCCGATGCCGATCACCTGGCGCGTGTCG
>JAJYMD010000166.1 GCA_021787255.1 Actinomycetes bacterium
GCCGCATCCCAGGGAGCCCAGGTGCTGTGCTTCCAGGAGCTCTTCTACGGCCCGTACTTCTGCCAGGTCCAGGACTCCGCGTACTACTCGTACGCGGAGCCGATCCCAGGGCCGGTGACCGAACGGGTGGTCCAGCTCGCGTGTGAGACCGGCATGGTCGTGATCGCGCCCATCTACGAAGAGGAGCAGCCGGGCGTCTACTACAACACCGCGGTCGTCGTCGACGCGGACGGCCGGTACCTGGGCAAGTACCGCAAGCATCACATCCCCCAGGTGAAGGGCTTCTTCGAGAAGTACTACTTCCGTCCGGGGAACCTCGGCTTCCCGGTCTTCGACACGGCAGTGGGCCGTATCGGGGTGTACATCTGCTACGACCGCCACTTCCCCGAAGGATGGCGGGCCCTCGGGCTCGCCGGCGCGCGCATCGTGTTCAACCCGTCGGCGACGAGCCGGGGGCTGTCTGCCTACCTGTGGAACCTCGAGCAGCCGGCTGCCGCGGTGGCCAACGAGTACTTCGTCGGGGCGATCAACCGGGTGGGGGTGGAGCCGCTCGGCGACGACGACTTCTATGGCGGCTCGTACTTCTGCGACCCGAGAGGCCAGCTGGTCGGGGATGCGGCCTCGGGCTCCGACGACGAGGTCCTGGTGCGCGACCTCGACATGGGCGTTCTGGAGGAGGTGCGCCAGCTGTGGGCGTTCTACCGAGACCGGCGCCCCGAGGCCTACGGCCCGCTGGTCGCGCCATGAGCCGGTTGCTCGTCGAAGGCGGGACCGTCGTGAGCGCGTCGGGGGCGGCACCCTGCGACGTGCTCGTCGACGGCGAGAAGATCGCGGCGCTGCTCGCACCCGGTAGCGCGCCGAGCTCCGGGGAGCTCACCAGGATCGACGCGACCGGCAAGCTGGTGGTGCCCGGGGGGATCGACGTCCACACGCACATGGAGATGCCCTTCGGGGGCACCTTCTCATCCGACACGTTCTTCACCGGGACCAGGGCCGCTGCCTTCGGCGGCACCACGACGATCGTGGACTTCGCGATCCAGCCACGCGGGGCGAGCCCGAGGGAGGGTCTCGACACGTGGATGGGACGTGCCGACGGGCACTGCGCGATCGACTTCGGCTTCCACATGATCCTCTCGGACGTGAACGACGCTGCCCTGAAGGAGATGGAGGGCCTCGTGGCCGACGGGGTGACCAGCTTCAAGCTGTTCATGGCCTACCCGGGGGTCTTCTACTCCGACGACGGCCAGATCCTCTCCGCGATGCAGCGGGCTGCCGACTGTGGCGCGTTGATCATGATGCACGCGGAGAACGGCATCGCGATCGACGTGCTCGTCGCCCAGGCGCTCGCAGCAGGCAGGCGGGAGCCCAAGGCGCACGGCGAGACGCGTCCTCCGGCCCTCGAAGGCGAGGCGACGCATCGGGCGATCGTGCTCGCTGGGGTCGCAGGCTGCCCGCTGTACATCGTGCACCTCTCTGCGGCAGAGGCGCTCGAAGAGGTGGCCGCGGCTCGCGACGCCGGCAGGCCGGTCTTCGCCGAGACCTGCCCGCAGTACCTGTTCCTGGACGCCTCGCTCATGGCGAGCGAGGGCTTCGAGGGTGCGAAGTACGTCTGCTCGCCTCCGATCAGGCCGGCCGTCCACCACGAGGCGCTCTGGCGGGGGCTCGGCACCGACGACCTGTCGGTGGTGTCGACGGACCACTGTCCGTTCTGCATGAAGGACCAGAAGGAGCTCGGGCGGGGGGACTTCTCCAAGATCCCGAACGGGCTTCCCGGCGTCGAGCACCGGATGGACCTCGTCTACCAGGGTGTCGTCGAGCGCAGGATCTCCCTCCAGCGCTTCGTCGAGCTCACCTCGACCGCACCGGCGCGCCTGTTCGGCATGTACCCGAAGAAGGGCTCGCTGCTGCCCGGCGCAGATGCCGACCTCGTCGTCTACGACCCCGAAGCCCGCCATGTGCTCGGCGTCGCCTCCCATCACATGGCCGTCGACTATTCCGCGTACGAAGGGACGGAGGTGACCGGCGCAGTGGACACGGTGATCGCCCGGGGCGAGGTGGTGGTCGATCACGGGGCGTTCCGGGGCAAGGAGGGCTATGGGCAGTTCGTCGCGCGCGCGCCGTTCGCAGGCGTCGACGTCCCCGTGCCGGCTCGCGGCGACCGCGCGCAGGTCCCAGGCGTCTTCGGGGCAGGTGCGTCGTGAAGTTCGGGCTCGTCCTCCAGACCGACCCCCCGGCGACGCGCCTCGTCGATCTCGCACGTCGTGCCGAGCAGGCCGGCTTCTCATCGGTGTGGACGTTCGACTCGCCGGTCCTCTGGCAGGAGCCCTTCGTGATCTACCCCCGCATCTTGGAGGCGACCGAAACCGTCAGCGTGGGGACGATGGTCACGAACCCCCGCTCGAGGGAGTGGCCCGTCTTGGCGTCGCTGTACGCGACGCTGAACGACATGTTCGAGAACCGCACGATCTGCGGCATCGGACGTGGCGACTCGGCGGTGCGGGTGATCGGCGAACGGCCGACCTCGCTCGAGGAGCTCGGAGCCTGTATCCGGACCGTCAAGGCGCTGGCGAGCGGCCAGGAGGTGGAGCTCCACGGAAGGACGGTCCGTCTGCCCTGGGTGAGGGACGGGGCGCTGCCGGTGTGGATGGCTGCCTACGGCCCCAAGGCGCTCGCGCTCGCCGGCAGGGAGGCCGACGGCCTGATCCTCCAGATCGCCGATCCCTTCGTGATCTCATGGGCGATCGCACGGTTCTTCGAGGCGGCTCGGGAGGCGGGCCGCGATCCCGACACGCTCACGATCTGCGCGGCGGCCCCCGCCTACGTCTCGGAGGACTTCGCCCACCAGCGTGACCAGGTGCGCTGGTTCGGCGGGATGGTCGGCAACCATGTGGCGGACCTCGTGGCACGCTACGGTCAGGAGTCGGGCGCGGTGCCGGCCGAGCTCACCGAGTACATCGAGGGCCGGCGAGGCTACGACTATGCGCACCATGGCCGAGCGGGGAACCCCGACACCGAGTTCGTCCCCGACGAGATCGTGGACCGCTTCTGCGTGCTCGGGACCGCCGAGGACCACGTGACGAAGTTGCGCGAGCTCGAGTCCCTCGGCGTCTCGCACTTCGCGCTGTACCTGATGCACGACGCGCAGGACGCCACGCTCGCCGCCTACGGAGACCGCGTCGTGCCCGCCCTGAGGACCCGAGCCGACGAGAGCCGAGAACAGGACACGAAGGAGAGAAAGGACGCGCGGTGAGCGAGCAGAGTGGTGAGCCCCTTTCGGCGGCAGAGATCGTGGAGCTCTCGAAGCGCTACACCCTCTTCGACTGGGTCGCCCAGTCGAAGAGCTCGCCGCTCCCGGTTCGCTCGGCGAGCGGCGTCTACTTCACCGCTGCCGACGGCAAGCGGTACCTGGACTTCAACTCTCAGCTCATGAGCGTGAACGCAGGGCACGGCGATCCTCGGATCGCCGACGCGGTGGCGAAGCAGGTGCGCGAGCTCGCGTACGTGAGCTCCGCGGGGATGACGACCGAGGTCCGGGCCCTGCTCGGCCGCAAGCTCGCCGAGCTCTTCCCCGGAGACATCGACAAGTCGTTCTTCACCCTCGGCGGCGCGGAGGCCAACGAGAACGCGATCCGCATGGCGAAAGCGGTGACCGGGCGCCAGAAGATCCTCGCCCGCTACCGCTCGTACCACGGGGCGACCTCGGGAGCGATCACGCTCACCGGAGACCCCCGGCGGTGGCCGAACGAGCCGGGGATCCCCGGGGTGGTCCACGTGCTCGACTTCTACCACGGCACCATGCGGCCTATGGACAGCGCCGAAGAGGCGCTCGGCGCACTGGAGGAGACGATCGAGCTCGAAGGGCCGTCCACCATCGCCGCCTTCATCGTCGAGCCGGTGACCGGCACGAACGGGATCCTGATCCCGCCGGACGGCTACCTCCAGGGCGTACGCGAGCTGTGCGATCGCTACGGGATCCTGCTCATCGCCGACGAGGTCATGAGCGGCTTCGGACGGACCGGGAGGTGGTTCGCCGTCGACCATTGGGGCGTCGTCCCCGACCTGATCACCTGTGCCAAGGGGCTCACGTCGAGCTACGTCCCGCTGGGCGCGGTAGGGCTCCGAGCGCATGTGGCGGAGTACTTCGAGGACCATGTGTTCGCAGGCGGCCTCACGTACAACTCCCACCCGGTCGGGCTCGCCGCGGCCCTCGCGACGATCCGCGTCTACGAGGAGGACGGCCTGGTGGAGCATGCAGCGAAGATGGGCGAGGTGATGCGCCAGCACCACGAGGAGCTCATGGCACGTCACCCCTCCGTCGGCGCCTGCCGCAACATCGGGCTGTTCGGCTGCCTCGAGCTCGTCCGCGATCGCACGACGGGCGAGCCGATGGCACCGTTCAACTCGTCGAGCCCCGAGATGGCCGAGCTGCTCAGGTTCATGTTGGAGAATGGGGTGTTCGTGAGCCTGCACTGGAACCAGGTCATGACCAACCCCCCGCTGTGCATCACCGAAGGGCAGCTCGCGGAGGGCTTCGCCGTGCTCGACCGCGCGCTCGAGATCACCGATCGCGCGGTCGCCGACTAGCGCCGGCAACTCGACCGGAAGAGACCAGGAAGAGACCAGGGAGAGACCAGGGAGACGAGGAGGTCGACCGTGGACCGGATCAGTCATTTCATCGCCGGCAAGGTGGTGCCAGGGGAGTCGGGACGTCACGGCGACGTCTTCGACCCCGCGACCGGCGAGCGCACCCACGAGGTCGACTTCGCGAGCGCTGCGGAGGTGGACCGAGCGGTCGAGGCAGCGCGCGCGGCTGCACGCCCGTGGGCGGAGACCTCGCTCGCGAAGCGGGCCGAGGTCATGTTCCGCATCCGCCAGACGCTCGACGCGCATCGTGCCGACGTCGCCCGGGCGATCACCCTCCAGCACGGCAAGGTCCTCTCCGACGCGATGGGAGAGGTGGCGCGAGGGCTCGAGAACGTCGACTACGCGTGCGGCATCCCGAGCCTTCTCGCGGGGCGATTTGCGGAGCGCGCGTCGACCGGGATCGACGTCTACTCGGTGCGCCAACCACTCGGCGTCGTCGCCGGCATCACGCCGTTCAACTTCCCGGCGATGGTCCCGCTGTGGATGTCCGCGAGCGCGATCGCCTGCGGGAACGCCTTCGTGCTCAAGCCCTCGGAGAAGGACCCTCTCGCGTCCGCCGTCCTCGCCGAGCTCTTCGCGGAAGCGGGCGTCCCAGACGGCGTGTTCAACGTCGTCCAGGGGGACAAGGTCGCGGTCGACGCGCTGCTCGCGCATCCGGACGTGAGCGGCGTGTCGTTCGTCGGGTCCACGCCGATCGCTCGCTACATCTACGAGGAGGCCGCGAAGCACGGCAAGCGCGTCCAGGCGCTCGCCGGAGCGAAGAACCACATGGTCGTGTTGCCGGACGCGGACGTCGACACGGCGGCCGACGCCGCGGTGTCCGCGGCCTACGGTTCGGCGGGCGAGAGGTGCATGGCCGTCTCGGTGGTGGTGCCGGTCGGGCGGATCGCCGAGCCGCTCGTCGACGCGATCGCCCGACGCCTGGCGAAGCTGAGGATCGGCCCCGGCCTCGACGCGGAGTCGGAGATGGGACCGCTCGTGACGAAGCAGCACCGTGACAAGGTCGCCTCCTACATGGACTCCGCGGCAGCACAGGGCGCGAAGGTCCTCGTCGACGGCCGGGACCACCCCCTGTACGGCAAGGAGGGGTTCTTCCTCGGCGCGTCCTTGATCGACCAGGTGACCCCGGAGATGGACTGCTACCGAGACGAGATCTTCGGGCCGGTGCTGTCGGTGGTGCGCACCGCCAGCTATGACGAGGCGATGGCCCTCGTGAACTCGAGCCCGTGGGGCAACGGCGCGGCGATCTTCACCCGGGACGGTGGTGCCGCGCGCCGGTTCCAGCAGGAGGTGGAGGCGGGCATGGTCGGCGTGAACGTGCCGATCCCGGTACCGGTCGGGTACTTCTCCTTCGGCGGCTGGAAGGCCTCCCTGTTCGGCGACACCCACATCTACGGCCCAGAGAGCATCAACTTCTACACCCGCGCAAAGGTCGTGACCGAGCGGTGGCCCGACCCCGCCAGCAGCACCGTCGACCTGGGATTCCCTCAGAACCGCTGACCGTCCGCCCTGGCGGGCGCTCAGCGGTTCGCGTGCCCCATTCCGCACGTCGACACCCCCTGCAAGCCACCCGCT